>NZ_JAWXQV010000085.1:0-130621 GCF_033843325.1 Klebsiella sp. JN_Kp126
CCATCGGGGCACCCGGGTGACCGGATTTGGCTTTCTGTACTGCGTCCATGCTCAGGGCTCGCAGCGCGTTGGCGCACAGGCTGCGGGTGGTTTTTGTGGTATTCATAAGTCTCTTTTCCTGCCCTTACAGCATCTGCTGAATCTGATTTTCCAGTTTGACCTGATCGACCGCGAACAGGCGGATACCTTCCGCCAGTTTTTCCACCGCCATCGGATCCTGATGATGCTGCCAGAGGAACTCCGCCTGAGTCATCGGGCTGGGGCGGGTTTCCGTCACGCAGCCGGGCGCCAGTTGGCGACTCAGCGTCCCTTCACTGGCGGCCAGTTCATCAAGCAGCGCCGGGGAGATAGTCAGGCGATCGCAACCCGCCAGCGCCTGGATCTGCTCGATACGGCGGAAGCTGGCCCCCATCACCACGGTGTCGTAGCCGTGCGATTTGTAGTACTGATAAATCTGGCGCACGGAAACCACGCCCGGATCGCTGTCGACCTGATACTCCGACTGCGGTTGGTTTTTCTGATACCAGTCGTAAATACGCCCCACGAACGGCGAGATTAAAAAAACGCCCGCTTCGGCGCAGGCCCGCGCCTGGGCAAAGGAGAACAGCAGGGTCAGGTTACAGTTGATACCACTTTGTTCCAGCTCCTCTGCGGCGCGAATCCCCTCCCAGGTGGCGGCTAGTTTGATAAGGATGCGTTCCGGCCCGATGCCGTTCTTTTCATACATCTGAATAAGCTTGCGCGCCTTCGACACGCACATCCCGCGATCCCAGGCAAAACGGGCATCGACTTCGGTAGAAATACGCCCCGGCACATGACGCAGCACCTCGGTACCGATATCCACCGCCACCTGATCGCAGGCGTTTATCAGCTGCGTTTCCGGGCTGCCGCCCTGCCGACGCGCCTTGCCGATTGCGTCGGCAATGAGCGCCTGATACTGCGGGAGCTGCGCGGCCTTCAGCACCAGTGAAGGGTTGGTAGTCGCATCCTGCGGGGCAAATTTTTTAATCGATTCGATATCGCCGGTGTCGGCAACCACCGTGGTGTATTTTTTCAGTTCGTCTAACTGGCTCATAGTCTGTTCCTTATATTACGACTGCGGATATTAATCTCTGGCGTGCTGGTGTTCGTAATAGTCGATACGCTCCACTTTCGACGCGGAGCCGCCGCCTTCATATTCGGATTCAAGCCAGGCCTGAATAATTTTTTTGCCCAACTCCGGGCCAATCACGCGCGCGCCAAGAGTGATAATCTGCGCGTTATTACTTTTGCGCGCCCGCTCGGCGGAGAAAGTATCGTGGCATTGGGCGGCTCGTATCCCCGGCACTTTATTTGCCACAATGCTCATTCCAATGCCGGTGCCGCAAATCAGAATGCCGCGATCGTGCTCGCCCTGCTTTATTGACATTGCCACCGCGTGGGCAACATCCGGATAGGCCATGCTGCCCTGGCGTTTATCGCTGCTGTAATCCGCGACCTTAATTCCCTGCCCATTCAGATAAGCGACGATAGCGTCGCGAAAAGCATAGGCGGCATCATCCGCACCAATAGCGATTGTTTTCATGATAATTTCCTTAATTTAGCTGTACGTCTTAATTTAGTTCCGGATAAAAAAAGATTTGGTCGCCGCGCTGAATATCCTGGGGGGCGTCACCATTGAGATGCACCATCCCTGGTAATTCAGCGGTGGCAGCGCTATCAAATTTTAAAGTGATATGGCCAAGCCGTTTTAAATTTGCCGTTGCAACACGACCTACCGCCGTGACTCGATAAATAGTCTCATTTATTTTCATTATCTGCCCGGGTGACAATTCAGCTGTCAGCTCACTGCTCTGATGTACGGCACAATACATCGCAATATCGTCAGGAACGGATTCAGAAAATAAAATCAGCTGATGCTCCTGTAGAGAGTTTTTGACATATTCCCCGACAGCCGTGATAAGTAATAAATACAACGGCGCGATCATATTATTTGTTCCCTTTTGTAGCAGGCGAAGATAATGTCACTTTCTCTTCACTGGTTTCTTCTTTTACTGGTTCAACCCTCGGCGCGCGCTTTTTCAGACGTTTATCAAACCAGGCCACCAGTATCGGCGCGGTAATCATGGTGATGATGCTCGCCGTCGCCAGCTGCGCGGTCGCGGCATCCACGTACATCGCCAGCGAGGGATCGGCCTGAGCCACCATTGCCGGCGTCAGCGCAGAGCTGGCTGCGGTCGTCCCCAATGCGGCGCCCAGCGCCGTTTTCCTCTTCAGAAACAGGTTGTAGATAAAATAGAACACAATGCCGGTTAGCGCAGAGATAATGCCAAGCAGGATCCCGGACAGTCCGGCGGTAAAGACCGTGTTAATGCTGGAATTGGCTCCGATGGCAAACGACATAATAATGATAATCAGCGGCTGAGCGGCGGCGCACAGCTGTTTGAAACGCTCATCAAGGTTGCCCCATAGCATACCAATTAGCAGCGGGATCAGCATCGATAGCAGCGCGGCGAAAGGAATATTGGCCAGGCCGCTGACCCCCAGCACCATCATGGTAACAAAGGGCCCATCCTTGACGCAGAAGACGGAGATCGCCCCGGCGTCGCTGGCATCGCCGTAGTTGCTGCACAGCGCGATATATAGCGAGCTGTTGGAGCTGGTTAAACAGGCAATCAGTGCCAGGGTCGAAATACCGAGGAAACCGTTGGGACCAAACATCGCTCCAGCTACCCATACGGCCAGCGCGCCGGCGAGGCATTTCAGGAACAGCAGCACCGCGCCTTTATAGAGCGGCAGGCCGGCCTGGCGGATATTGATCGAGGTACCGCAAATCAGCAGAAAAATCCCCATCATTGCGCTGGAACCGACTTTGAATAATGCGGTCGTCGGGCCGCCGATGCCCAGGACTTCCGGTGCAAAGGTATTAATAAGAATCGCCGCGAGCAACGGAATAATAATTAAACCGCCTGGCACCTTATTCATCTTCTCTAATATATTTATGTTCATAGGGTAACTCATAAATTATGATTTAACAGAGATAACGACGCAATACTACCCGGACGACCATTACGTCGTTTTTTATTTATATGACCGGTGGGTTATAGCTGCGCTTCTTTATAAATTCTTTCAACAATAGTACTAATAATATCTTCTGGTCCGGTTAAACCGCCTTTACCGACGCAAATCAATCCCGCATAATCGCCGCCGATAATACGCACCATATCGGTTTGCGGTATCACGTAGTCAATCATTTCAATCCCGGTAGCGCCGAGCTCTTTAAGAACATTCACCATCGTATCGCCACCGGTCATATACAGGCTTTTAATTTCTCCGGCTGCGCAGTTAAGCACGTCACGAACAATATTCCCCAGTCCCTGGTTAATATTTTCCGCAGCCTGTCCGTGGGCCAGCCCAAAGCGCTGCTCTTCTTCCTGAAGATTCAGCAGCCGCCCGGTTAACGCGGATTCAAAAACGAAGATGGCGTTCTGCTGTGCCGGCACGCACTGCCGGGCATGCTGCACCACGCGATTCACTTCGATTTCAGCGGCGTTTTTCCTGTCAACCAGCAGTTCGGCATCAACAGGAATGTGACATACTCTTTCGTCATTAGCGATCAGATGCTGAAGCTGCTTTTTAGTCACCGGCGTGGCGCTACCGGCAACCACCAGAATCGAACCGCGCGGGTTTTCCGCCCCTGACGACGCTGTCGCGCTGCTGCGCGCTTCCCGCATCAGGCCACGACGGACCGCAAGCCGCTCGGTAAAAGGCCCCGGGTCGACCGCCAGCACGTTCCAGTTCAGCGCCACCACCGCCCCGGCAATCACATCGACATCGTCAACGGTAATCGCATCGACGACGATCACCCGCACGCCGCGCTGCTGCTGTTCCTGGAGATCCCGCTGCAGTTGCTCCTCGCCTTTCATCACCGAGGCCAGCGCGATATGTCCGACCTGATGATGGGTCTGTGCCGCCAGCAATCCCGGCACCCAGGATTCAGTAACCGGGGTACGCACATCGCGTGCGACATCGGTTCGCGAAAGCGCGACGGAGTCAATTACCGAATAGCCGCCAACCAGAATACGCCGCGACTGCGGCATCGCCGGCACGACGACGGCAACCGTTTCCAGCGGCAACTGTTCCAGCATGGCATCAATTTCAAAGCCGATGCCGCCGCGCAGCGTGGTATCAATACGCTTGGTAAAGTAGTGCGCGCCGCGCGCCTGCAGCTGCTTCACCGCGGCGCTGACCTGCTGCTGGGCTTCCGCTTTCGGCAAAGGACGGCTGTCGCTGCTAACGACCATCGCCGGATACTCCACCTCATTGCGGGCGAAGGATTCAGTATCGAAGAACGCGGCGGTTTTTAACCCGCTACGCGCCAGCAGCACCCCGACGGTGGTCGCGCCGGTCAGATCGTCGGCCACGATCCCCAGCTTACCGCCTTCCCCCTGCGGCCAGATCATTTCAATACAGGCGGGCGTCACGCCGGAGACGTAGATCCCTTCATGAATAAACTCCGCCAGCGGGCCACTTTTACCGGTGGGATGGAGGTTAATCGTCGGAATACCGCGTTTGGGATAGAGACCGCAGCGTAGCGTGCCGCCGCAGTCGATAACCATCAGGCCGATCTCCTCTTCCGGCGGCTCGCCATTTTTAAATACGTCGACGGAAGGCCAGCCGGTCAGTTCGCTCAGTCGCTCAACAACCGGGGGACAAATCCCCCCGGTGATATAAGCAATCTTTTTCGCCTGGCTAATATTAATGGTCAGCGGCCCGCCCCAGCCCTTACAGCCTTTGCTAATTAACAGATGTTTTTCCATTTCTCTGCCCTTTTGCTTCGCATTAACCTCAGCGATTAGTGGTTTTTCATTTTCCAGTAGCTCACCGCGGCCATCGTGGACTCCAGCATACTGACGGTGCCCGCTTTACCGGTGCCGGCAATATCAAACGCCGTGCCGTGGTCTACCGAGCTACGCATAAACGGCAGGCCAAAGGTAATGGTCACGGAACGCTCAAAATCGAGGGTTTTACAGGCGATATGCCCCTGATCGTGGTAAAGCGAGAGGATGGCGTCATAGCGCCCCTGTTTACCCAGATGGAAGACGGAATCTGCCGGCACCGGGCCGATGGCGTTAATCCCCATTTCCTGCGCCGCTTTGACTGCCGGGATGAGGTTATCGGCTTCTTCGTGGCCAAACAGGCCGTTGTCTGAACCATGCGGATTCAGCGCGGCTACCGCAATGCGCGGATTTTTGATATTTAGCGCGGTGAACTCATGGTGGATCTGCTGCACGCAGGCCAGAACGCGCTCTTTATTGGCGTAATCGCAGGCGTCTTTAAGCGCCATATGACGGCTCACGAAGAAGACCCGCAGGTTATGAACGTGGAACATGGTCAGGCCATAATCGGATTGCGTTTCAACCTGATAGATCTCGGTATGACCCGGCAGTTTACACCCCGCCAGCTTGATTGCTTCTTTATGAATCGGCGCGGTAGAGACCACATCGATCAGGCCGGCTTTCCCCAGTTCGATAGATTTCAGAACATAGTCCAGCGACATCTGCCCCGCCAGCTTCTGCACTTTGCCCCATTCAATGCTCTCGCAGTCATAATCACCGGTTTCCAGCACGTCCAGCGTACCCCAGTTGAAGCGAGCTTCCTGCGGATGGCTAATTTTGTTAATCGGAAAATCACAGCCCATGATTTTCATTGCTCTGGCGATAATCGGCGCTGAGCCAATCAAAAAAGGTTTGCACTCGTCGTAGACGCTTTTCTCCATCATCGTCGCGACTGAAATCTCCGGACCAATCCCGGCAGGATCGCCAATGGTAAGTGCGACAACGGGCTTTTTCTCTTGTGACATCGTGGACCTCTCGTAGTGAAAATCGACTTGTTCATATGTTCAACAGTGAATCATATGCTCAAAACATTACCTGATGATTGAGAGGTTATTGGTGATTTAGATCACATAAAAAAATCCATAGATTTATTTTATAAAAAAATGTGATCTAACATATGTTCATTGAGTGATAAAAAGTTCAATCTCACTCATAAGCGAAAGCCATTTCACGACAAGCTATTGATTTACCTATTACGGAGAACAAGATGGAACAAATCTGGTTAGGAACCAGCTGGAAAATGAACAAACCGTTATCGCAAGCCATGGCCTTTTGTGAAATGCTGGCGCAGCGGTTACCGCAGGTGATGCATCCGAAAATCCAGCCGTTTATTATTCCCCCTTTCACCGCCATTTATCCCGTCAGCCAGTATCTACAGCAGCATCAGATCCCCTGTCTGACCGGCGCGCAGAATATGCATGAAGCGGAAGACGGCGCCTGGACCGGTGAAATATCCGCCGCCATGCTGGCTGAAACCGGCGCCGCCCTGGTCGAGCTTGGTCACTCCGAGCGTCGCGGCGCGTTCAATGAATCCGACGCCGCCATTAACCAAAAAGTACATCGAGCCCTGCGTCATGGCCTTCGGCCTCTGATCTGTATCGGCGACAGCGCCGATGAAAAACGCTGGCAGGTCTCACGGGAAACGGTAGTGCGGCAGATGAAAATCGCGCTTTATGGCCTGAATGAACAGCAGGTTTTACACACACTGGTTGCCTATGAGCCCATATGGGCTATCGGCGAACACGGCACGCCGGCGACGCCGGAGCAGGCCGCAGAGATCCACCGGGCGCTGCGTCAAGCGTTATGCGAGACCTTCGGCGAAGAAATCGGACGGCGCATTCCCCTGCTGTACGGCGGTAGCGTCAATCGGCAAAATGCCGTAGAACTCCTTCAGCAGGATGACATTAACGGACTGTTTATTGGCCGCGCGGCATGGGATGCCAACGGCTATTGCGACATTGTTCAACGCGTTACAGAGGAATTTATTCTTCAGGCGCAGTAGTATTAGGGAGACATCAAAGATGGAAACACCAGGCGATAACTATGACTGAACAAGACTCAGATTATGCGCTGCTGACAGAAATTGCTGTGGCCTATTACGATCAGGAGCAAACCCAGGAAGAGATTGCAAAACGCTTTGGGATCTCACGCATTAAGGTCGGTCGGCTGCTGAAAAAAGCTCGCCACGAAGGAATTGTCGAGATCAGCGTGAAATACCACCCGGTCTTCAGCTCCCAGATTGAGCAGCAGTTTATCTCCCATTTCGGCATCAAGCGCGCGCTTATCGCCCTGGACCATCACGACGAGGATGAACAGCGCCAGCAGGTCGCGGCGCTGGTCAGCAACTATCTCGCAGGGATCCTCAAAAGCGATATGACGGTGACCGTCGGGCAGGGTCGCAACGTCGCCGCCGTGGCCAACCACGTGGGGATTTTTCCGGAGCGCAACTGTCGCTTTATTTGCGGTATCGGCGGCACCAAGCGCGACAACCAGCTGATCGATGCCGATCACATCAGTCGAAACCTGGCGCGTAAATTCAACGGTTTTAGCGAAACGCTGTACGCCCCGGCCTATGTCGAAACGCCGGAACTGCGCTCGGCGTTTATGCAAAACCGGCTGATTAAAGCCACGCTCGAACAGGCCAGTAAGGCGGATGTCGCCATCATTGGCCTTGGCGATATGAATGAAAATAGCTTTATGGTGCAGCTCGGCTGGTTCTCCCCACAGGAGATTGCGACCGCGCGCCAGGAACAGGGCGTAGTGGGCGATCTCGCCGGCTATAGTTTTTTCAATATTCAGGGTAAACCGGTTGATACGGTGATGAACGATCGGGTTATCGGCCTGAGCCTTGAACAGCTTCGCGCCATTCCATGCGTGATCGCTATTGCTTCGGAAAGCACCAAGGCAACGGCGATCCTCGGCGCGCTGCGCACCGGCGTGATTGACGTGCTGGCCACCAGCGCATCTAATGCCCGGGCGGTGATTAATATGCAGAAAGCGCTATGAATAAAGGACGTCGCGGCGTCCTGAATTTCATGAGCGACCTGCCCTGGCGATTGCAGTACCCTTTTTCGCGGGCGGTGGCAAAAGCCGGGATTATTTCTTGTCCTGGTTTTTCGTTAAGACAGCGTCAAGCTTGCCCGCAATATAATTCAGCGGCTTCCACAACGCGCCCAGCACGATAAGCGGACCGAGCCACGCCGAACCGCCCTGCGCGCTCTGGCCCTCAATCAGCAGATACAGCAGATGAAACAGGCAGGAAGCCGCGGATACGACGCCGAGAATAAGAGAGAGGATGAACAGAATATTTCTGCTATCAGAAAGACGAGGCAGGTCATACTGACTCCACAGGCCAACCCCCACTGCGGCCAAAAATATCGCGGCAGATATTGCTAATGGGCTATCCATAGCCACTCCTGTTTTCCGTAACGCTGTAGTGATGAGGTTGCGTTTATCCTGCCAGCTGTTTAAGCAGTTTTTCCACAAAGCGCGGCACCACTTCGCTTGCCAGGCCATAGTGTTTTTCGGCAAATTCGCTGCCCACCTGGCTTGGCTCGAGGTTGAGCTCTACCGTATGGGCGCCCTGCAGCCGCGCTTCGTGAACAAAGCCTGCCGCCGGATAAACGTGCCCGGAAGTGCCGATGGCGATAAAGATATCGCACTCGGCCAGCGCAAGGTAGATCTCATCCATATCCAGCGGCATCTCGCCGAACCACACCACGTGCGGGCGCAGCGGCGCGGGGAACTGGCAGCAGTGGCATTTGTCTTCCGTCGTCACATCGCCGGTCCACGCCAGCACCTGGCCGCTCCACGAGCAGCGCACCTTCAGCAGCTCGCCGTGCATATGAATCACCCGGCGATTGCCCGCGCGCTCGTGCAGATTATCGATATTCTGGGTGACCAGCAGAAAACGATCGCCCAGCGCCTCTTCCAGCCGCGCCAGCGCCTGATGCGCCGCGTTGGGCACGATGTCCGGTCCTTGCAGCTGGCGGCGGCGGTCATTGTAAAACGCCTGCACCAGCGCCGGATCGCGGGCGAAGCCTTCCGGCGTCGCCACGTCTTCCACCCTATGCTCTTCCCACAGGCCATCGGCGGCGCGGAAGGTTTTAATTCCCGACTCTGCCGAAATACCCGCGCCGGTTAGCACCACGACTCTTGGTTTTTCCATCGTTTCAGGGGTCTCCTTATCTTCGCCGAAGAAAATCCGCTGACGCAGACGGTCTCGTAACCGACGCTTATTGCGGCGAAATCGGCTTAATCGATGTAAGCGGCGCGACTGCATAGCTACCTCTGTCGTTATTGAGTCAGATGAAGGAAGGCCGCACCGCGCATGCCTCCGGCATCGCCATGGCGCGCGCGCTCAATGCGCGGCACGCTGGCAACGGGAAGCAGATGTCGCGGCAGGCGCTGCGCCAGCCCTTCGGTTATTGCTGTAAAGTTAGACAATCCACCGCCAAGCACCAGCAGATCCGGGTCGACAATCGTTAAAATATTGCCCAGGCATACCGCCAGTAAATCGAGATAGCGCTCGACGTGCTCGCGCGCCTTCGCGTCGCCCTGCTGCCATAGCGCGACGATCTCGGGCGAGGTTAAAGCGTGTTGGTAAAAATGTTCATACAGCCAGGCGAAGCCGCGTCCGGAAAGGTAGTTTTCAATGCAGCCCAGCTGGCCGCAGCCGCAGCGCGTAAGCGGAAAATCGCGCCCCACCACCTCCAGCGCATCCACCGGCAGGCGGATATGGCCGAATTCGCCGGTAATATAGCGATGCCCGGTAATCGATTTTCCGTTGAGCACCAGCCCCCCGCCAACCCCGGTGCCGAGGATCATCCCCATCACCAGCGGATATTGGGTGAACTCGTCATCCCACGCTTCGGAGAGGGCAAAACAGTTGGCGTCGTTATCAAGCCGCACATCGCGGCCCAGACGTTCGCTCAGATCGGCCCGCAGCCGCCTGCCGCTGGCGGCGGGCACGTTGGCGGCGTAGAGCGTGCCGTCTTCCGTCTCCGGCATACCCGGAATACCGATGCCCACCGAGCCCTGGCAGCCGAAGCGCTGGTCGGCTTCCTCAACCAGCTCCTCTACCGCCTGCAAAAATGCTTCGTAGCTCTCTTTCGGGGTGGCGACGCGTTTTTCCCACTGCAGCCGCCGCGCTTTATCAAATACGCCCAGCGCTATCTTGCTGCCGCCAATGTCAAATCCATAGTACATTTCAGCAATTCCTCTTTACTGGTCAGCAAAGCCGACCATGACGATAAATTACTGGCCACTCAGCACCCTCGCCGGGTCAATGCGGCTGGCGCGGCGGGCGGGATACCAGCTGGCCAGCAAACTCAGCAACAGTGCCGTCACCAGCACGTAAACGACGTCCAGCCAGTGCAGTTCAGACGGCAGGAAGTCAATAAAATAGATGTCGCCGGAGAGGAATTTATGCCCGATCAGGCTCTCAATACCGTTAATGATTGCGGTCAGCTTAAAGGCGCAGATAACGCCAATCGCCACCCCAATCAGGCTCCCTACCGAACCGGCAAGTAAACCATACCATACGAAAATCGCGCGGATCAGCCCGTCTTTTGCGCCAAGCGTGCGCAGCACCGCAATATCGCCGCTTTTATCTTTCACCGCCATCACCAGGGTCGAGACGATGTTAAAGCAGGCCACGCCAATCACCAGCACCATCGCCAGGTACATAATGGCGCGGATCATCTGAATGTCCCGGTACATATAGCCATAGGTGCCTATCCAGCTCTTGATATAAACGTAGCTATTGGTCACCTGGCCCGCATCGCGTACCAGGGTGTTGGCATGAAACACGTCGGTCACTTTGATGGCGATCCCCGTCACGCTGCTGCCCATATCAAGGTACTGCTGTGCATCCTGCATGGGAATCATGGCAAAACTATGATCGAGCTGACCGCTGAGCTGCAAAATACCGGCGACGTGAAGCCTGACGCGCTTTGGCTGCAGCAGCTGATGCTCGGCATCGGAGTTAGGGATCATAATTGACACCCAGTCCCCCTGCTTAACGTGCAGGGCATCGGCGACGCCTTTACCAAGGATCACCTGCTGTTCGCCGGCTTTAAAGCTGGCCCACGCATTGTTCTGCACAAAGTTGGGCAGCGAACTGAGACGGCTCTCCTGCTGCGGGTCAACGCCTTTCACCTGGATGGCGCGCATATTGCTGCCGCTCTCCACCAGCCCGGTGAAGTTAATATATGGCGCCGCGGCAACGATGCCTTTGACCTTCTCAACCTTCGCCAGCGCCTCGTTCCAGTTGTCCCACGGCTGGTTCACCGGTTCAATCTCACCGTGCGGGACCACCGCCAGAATGCGGTTGTTGAGCTCGCGTTCGAAGCCGTTCATCGCGCTCAGGCCAACGATCAACACCGCCACGCCCAGCGCGATACCGATCGTCGAAATAACCGAAATCAGCGACACCATCCCACCGCGCCGCCGTCCACGGCTGAAGCGCAGGGCAATCAATAACGATAACGGAGAAGCCATTACTCAGCCCCCATCAGGGAGAGTTCGGCTGTCAGGCGCCCGTCGCGCATCTCCAGCTGGCGGCTCATGCGTTTTGCCAGCTGCAGGTCGTGGGTCACCACCAGGAAGGCGGTACGCTGCGCCACGTTCAGCTCGCCAAGCAGCTGAAAAATGCTGTCGGCGTTGCGGGCGTCAAGGTTACCGGTGGGCTCGTCCGCCAGCACCAGGCGCGGTTTATTGACCAGCGCGCGGGCAATCGCAACGCGCTGACGCTCGCCGCCGGAGAGCTCCGACGGACGGTGGTCGCTGCGGTGCTCAAGCCCGACGGCGCGCAGCATCGCTTTCGCCTGCCGCTCGATATCCGCCGCCTTCTGCTTACCAATCAGCAGCGGCATCGCCACGTTTTCCAGCGCTGTGAAATCCGGTAAGAGGTGGTGAAACTGATAGATAAAGCCCAGTTCGCGGTTGCGCAGATCGGCGCGGGCGGCGGCGGAGAGCTGGCTCATCGGCTGGCCGGAAAAGATAACGTCGCCGGAGGTCGGCGTATCCAGCCCGCCAAGCAGATGCAGCAGCGTACTTTTGCCGGAACCGGAGGTACCGACAATCGCCATCATCTCGCCCTCCTCAATGCTGAAGCTGACATCATGCAACACGTCGGTTTGCACGGTGCCTTCCTGATAGCGTTTGCACAGGTTGTCGCATTGCAGCAGGATCTTATTCATAACGTAAAGCCTCAGCGGGTTGAGTGGCGGCAGCGCGCCATGAAGGATACAACGTAGAGAGTAATGCCAGCACCATTGCCACCAGGGCAATCACAATGACCTGCAGCGGCTCAATGGCCACCGGCAGCGCGGCGCCGTCGAGGAACGCGCCGATAATCGGCATCAAATTATTCAGCTGGCTGGCCAGCAGCGCGCCCAGCCCGGCGCCAAGCAGCGCGCCGACGATCCCGGCGCTCGCGCCCTGGACCATAAAGACCAGCATGATCTGCCGCGGCGTCAGGCCGAGGGTCTGGAGAATCGCCACCTCGCCCTGCTTTTCCATCACCATCATTCCCAGAGAGGTAATGATGTTAAAGGCGGCGACGGCGACGATCAGGCTCAGCAGCAGGCCCATCATATTTTTTTCCATCCGCACGGCCTGGAACAGTTCGCCTTTACGCTCGCGCCAGTCCTGCCATTTGGTCCCTTCCGGCAGCGTCTGCTGGCTGAGGGTATCCACCTGTAAAGGCTGATTCAGCCACAGCCGCCAGCCGGTAATATTTCCTTGCGGGTAGCGCATCAGGCGCGAGGCGTCGTCGATGTTGGTCAACATTTGATAACCATCGACTTCACTGCTGGCCGCAAAGGTACCGATCACGTTAAACAGGCGCTGGCTGGGAAGCCGCCCCATCGGGGTAAACTGGCTGGCGGAAGGCACCATCACGCGGATTTGATCGCCGCGATTGACGCCCAGCTGTCCTGCCAGCTGTTCACCCAGGATGACGTTATACTTGCCGGCCTGCAGATCGCTCTGCTTGACGTTAACCAGGTAGGGCGTCAGGGGATCTTTTTGCGCCGGGTCGATGCCGAGCATCACGCCGACCGCCACGCTGCGGGCGCTTTGCAGCACCACATCGCCGGTGGTCAGCGGCGCCACGCGGGTGACTCCCTGTAATCTGGCCGCGCTTTCCGGCAGCTGTTGCGGGTTTACAGACCCCTGCTTGGCGCTAAGAATGGCCTGCGGCATCAGCCCCAGGATGTTGTTTTGCAGCTCGCGTTCAAAGCCGTTCATCACCGAAAGAACGGTCACCAGCGCCATCACGCCAAGCGTAATGCCGATGGTCGAAAGCCAGGAGACGAAACGACCGAAGCGGTCGGCTGCGCGCCCACGCATATAGCGAAGGCCGATAAAGAGTGCGGCAGGTTGATACATGTAATCCATCTGATTGCTGATAGCCGATGCCCGAGTATATAAGCGATTATGGGCAGCGTAAATGACTGATACCTGTAGATTTTATTGACAAAAACAGCAAAACATCAATATAAACAACAAGATAGACAGGTAAGTCATTATTTAACTTTACGCTTATCGGAGTTAGTTACATTTTTGGCCACGCCAGGATGTTTGCGATACGGGTTGGCGAATCCGGGTCGATCGCGGATAATCTCACTATTGAATATCAGCGAGTTGCCCTCCATATCGGCAGAGCGAATACCCAAGAGATCATGATACCGTCTATGCCTGAACAATACCGATACTCTCTGCCGGTTAAAGCCGGCGATCAGCGCCAGATTGGCGAACTGACCGGCGCGGCCTGCGCCACTCTGGTGGCGGAAATGGCCGAGCGCCACGGCGGCCCGGTGGTACTGATTGCCCCCGATATGCAAAACGCCCTGCGTCTGAATGATGAAATCAGGCAGTTTACCGATAGCATGGTGGCGGGCCTGGCGGATTGGGAAACCCTCCCCTACGATAGCTTTTCCCCGCACCAGGACATTATCTCTTCCCGTCTCGCCACCCTGTACCAGCTCCCGACCATGGAACGCGGCGTACTGATTATCCCGGTCAGCACCCTGATGCAGCGCGTCTGTCCGCATAATTTCCTCCACGGCCACGCGCTGGTGATGAAAAAAGGCCAGCGCCTGTCGCGGGATGCGCTGCGCTCCCAGCTGGATAGCGCCGGCTATCGTCACGTCGACCAGGTGATGGAGCACGGCGAGTACGCCACGCGCGGCGCATTGCTTGACCTGTTTCCTATGGGCAGCGAGCAGCCCTACCGTCTCGATTTTTTTGATGATGAGATAGACAGCCTGCGTCTGTTCGACGTCGACAGCCAGCGTACGCTGGAGGAAGTCGCCAGCATTAACCTGCTTCCGGCGCACGAATTCCCGACGGATCAGGCCGCTATCGAGCTATTCCGCAGCCAGTGGCGCGACCGCTTTGAGGTCAAACGCGACGCCGAGCATATCTATCAGCAGGTCAGTAAAGGCACGCTGCCCGCAGGAATCGAATACTGGCAGCCGCTGTTCTTTAACGAGCCGCTGCCGCCGCTGTTCAGCTATTTCCCGGCGAAAACGCTGATCGTTAATACCGGCGATCTGGAGGCCAGCGCCGAACGCTTCCAGAACGAAACCCGCGCCCGCTTTGAAAACCGCGGCGTCGACCCGATGCGCCCGCTTTTGCCGCCGGAACAGCTGTGGCTGCGCAGCGATGAGCTGTTTAGCGAGCTCAAAAAATGGCCGCGCGTCCAGCTCAAAACCGAGCGTCTGGCGGAAAAAGCCGCCAACACCAATCTCGGTTATCAGAAATTACCCGAGCTGGCGATCCAGGCGCAGAACAAAGCGCCGCTGGATAACCTGCGCCGATTCCTCGAGTCCTTCAGCGGGCCGGTGATTTTTTCGGTCGAGAGCGAGGGGCGTCGAGAGGCGCTTGGCGAAATGCTGGCGCGTATTAAGATCGCGCCAAAGCATATCCTGCGTCTTGAAGAGGCGACGGGTAATGGCCGCTATCTGATGATTGGCGCCGCCGAGCATGGTTTCGTCGATAGCCAGCGTAATCTGGCGCTGATTTGCGAAAGCGACCTGCTGGGCGAGCGCGTCGCGCGCCGTCGTCAGGACTCGCGCCGCACCATCAATCCCGATACGTTGATTCGTAACCTGGCGGAGCTGCATATCGGCCAACCGGTAGTGCATCTTGAGCATGGAGTTGGGCGCTACGCCGGAATGACCACCCTTGAAGCGGGCGGCATCAATGGCGAATACCTGATGCTGACCTACGCCAACGATGCCAAACTGTACGTGCCGGTGTCGTCGCTGCATCTGATTAGCCGCTATGCGGGCGGCGCGGAAGAGAATGCGCCGCTGCATAAACTGGGCGGCGACGTCTGGGCGCGGGCGCGGCAGAAAGCGGCGGAGAAAGTGCGCGACGTGGCCGCCGAACTGCTGGATATCTACGCCCAGCGTGCGGCGAAAGCGGGCTACGCGTTTAAACATGATAAAGAGCAATATCAGCTGTTCTGCGACGGCTTCCCGTTCGAGACCACGCCCGATCAGGCGCAGGCTATTAACGCCGTACTAAGCGATATGTGTCAGCCGCTGGCGATGGACCGTCTGGTGTGCGGCGATGTCGGCTTCGGCAAAACGGAAGTGGCGATGCGCGCCGCGTTTCTGGCGGTTGAAAACCATAAGCAGGTGGCGGTGCTGGTGCCGACCACCCTGCTCGCCCAGCAGCACTTCGATAACTTTCGCGATCGCTTCGCCAACTGGCCGGTGCGCATCGAGATGCTCTCGCGCTTTCGTAGCGCCAAAGAGCAGGCGCAGATCCTCGAGCAGGTCGCGGAAGGGAAAGTCGATATTCTTATCGGCACCCATAAACTGCTGCAGCCGGACGTTAAGCTGCGCGATCTCGGCCTGCTGATTGTTGATGAAGAGCACCGCTTTGGCGTGCGCCATAAAGAGCGCATCAAGGCGATGCGCGCCGACGTCGATATCCTGACCCTGACCGCCACGCCTATTCCGCGTACGCTGAATATGGCGATGAGCGGTATGCGCGATCTGTCGATCATCGCCACCCCACCCGCCCGCCGTCTGGCGGTCAAAACCTTCGTCCGCGAATATGACGCGCTGGTGGTCCGCGAGGCGATCCTGCGTGAGGTACTGCGCGGCGGCCAGGTTTACTACCTCTATAATGACGTGGAAAACATCCAGAAAGCCGCCGAGAGGCTGGCGGAGCTGGTGCCGGAAGCGCGCATTACCATCGGTCACGGCCAGATGCGCGAGCGCGAACTCGAACGGGTGATGAACGATTTCCATCACCAGCGCTTTAACGTGCTGGTGTGCACCACCATTATCGAAACCGGGATCGACATTCCAACGGCGAACACCATTATTATTGAGCGCGCCGATCACTTCGGTCTCGCACAGCTGCACCAGCTGCGCGGTCGCGTCGGTCGTTCGCACCATCAGGCTTATGCCTGGCTGCTGACGCCGCATCCGAAGGCGATGACCACCGATGCGCAAAAACGCCTTGAGGCTATTGCATCGCTGGAAGATCTCGGAGCTGGCTTCGCTCTGGCAACGCATGACCTCGAAATTCGCGGCGCGGGTGAACTGTTGGGCGAGGATCAGAGCGGTTCCATGGAAACCATCGGCTTCTCCCTCTATATGGAGCTGCTGGAAAATGCCGTTGACGCGCTGAAAGCAGGCCGCGAACCCTCGCTGGAGGATCTTACCAGTCAGCAGACCGAAGTTGAGCTACGGATGCCGTCGCTGCTGCCGGATGACTTTATCCCGGATGTGAATACGCGCCTGTCGTTCTACAAACGCATTGCCAGCGCGAAGAACGAGAATGAGCTGGAGGAGATCAAAGTCGAGCTTATCGATCGCTTTGGCCTGCTGCCCGACCCGGCAAGAAACCTGCTCGATATCGCCCGACTGCGCCAGCAGGCGCAGAAGCTGGGGATCCGCAAGCTGGAGAGCAACGAAAAGGGCGGCACCATTGAGTTTAACGAGAAGAATAACGTGAATCCGATGTGGCTGATTGGCCTGTTGCAAAAGCAGCCTCAGCACTATCGCCTGGATGGCCCAACGCGCCTCAAGTTTACGCAGGACCTTGCCGAGCGTAAAACGCGGATGGAGTGGGTGCGCCAGTTTATGCGCCAGCTCGAAGAGAACGCCGCCGCCTGATAGCAAGCGGGATACGGCCTGTGCGTCGTATCCCGCCCCTCCCCACTTGTTCGGCAAAATTTACAAACATTTTGCAATCCCTCTGAACTTCCAGACACTCTCTTCGCCATAATTTCAGGGAATTTTCGTATAAAAATAACCACTTACTTATTATGGAATTAGGGTAATGAAAAGCTTTACGCGAATTTCTCTCTGGCTGGGGATGATGGCTATCGCCGCCGCGCTGGCGCTGCCCGCTCGCGCCAATACCTGGCCCCTGCCGCCTCCGGGCAGCCGTCTGGTCGGGCAAAACCAGTTTCATGTCGTTGAGAATAACGGCGGCTCGCTCGAAGCGATCGCCAAAAAGTACAACGTCGGTTTTCTGGCCCTGCTCCAGGCTAACCCCGGGGTGGATCCGTATGTTCCACGAGCCGGTAGCGTGCTGACGATTCCGCTGCAAACCCTGCTACCCGACGCGCCGCGCGAAGGATTAGTCCTTAACCTGGCCGAACTTCGCCTCTATTACTATCCGCCAGGAAGAAGTGAAGTGACCGTTTATCCTATCGGCATTGGTCAGCTCGGCGGCGATACCATCACGCCGACGATGGTCACCACCGTCTCCGACAAACGCGCCAACCCGACCTGGACGCCGACGGCCAATATTCGCGCCCGCTATAAAGCAATGGGCATTGACCTGCCTGCCGTCATGCCCGCTGGCCCGGATAATCCCATGGGGCACCACGCTATTCGCCTGGCGGCGTACGGCGGCGTGTATTTGCTGCACGGCACCAACGCCGACTTCGGCATCGGCATGCGCGTCAGCTCCGGCTGTATTCGCCTGCGCGATGACGACATCAAAGCGTTGTACAACGAAATCACCCCTGGCACCAGGGTGACGATTATCAATACGCCAATCAAGGTGTCCGTGGAGCCGAACGGCACCCGTCTGGTGGAGGTCCATCAGCCGCTGTCAAAACATATTGATGACGACCCGCAGACGCTGCCCATTACCCTTACCGACAGCATGCAGGCGTTTAAGCAGGCACAGTTGACCGACACCGAGGTAATGGAACGCGCGATGATGCTGCGTTCGGGCATGCCGATTGACGTCACCCGCCACCATCGCGTAACGGAGCAGTCGCTCTAGTTCGCTAAACTGCCGACGAAAAAAAAACCGCCTTCAGTTCACTGAGGCGGTTTTTTTATGGCAATAATCAAACAGGGTCCTGCTTTTCTGCGGGTTGCGGCGCCATATAAGGGGTGGGCACCGCCTCTCGTCAGAGAACAACGTACTTCTTACTTCACGCGGACTGCTGAAGGGGGTCAGAACCGCGCGTAGTCAGTGGCATAACAGGGGTAGCGCAACAAATTATTTGTAGATAACCGCAGTCCCGTGAAGGGTGTTAGGACCGGTTACGGACGTAATACGGTAAGAGGTTGCGCCCATCTCTTCCGCTTTTTGCGCCAGCTGATCTTCCAGCGAACCCAGGTTGGTCCCGGCTGAGGCGGAAACGGTACCGATTTTATGCTGACCCGCCGGCGTTGACTGAACTTCTACAGCGGCGAAGCTGGCGAAAGAGAGTGAGCTAAGAACAGCGGCGATAGCGAGTGTTTTAACATTTTTCATGATTGTTATACCTGTGCAGATGAATGTTTTTGTAGGGGCGAACGCATTTAATTAACGATCGATAGGGAAATGATAATGTGATCCACGTCACACGTCAAACTATTTTTATAACGTCCGTTTAACTATTTATAAACAGCTTAAAATTCATACATATATGAATTATTTATTTTTAGAGCAACATCGCTGGTAGCACGTAAGGTTTATTTTTATAATGCCTTTTCAACAAACCAACACAGGTACAGCGGCACCATGACAACTGACGTTCAAAGTTGCACGAAAAAAAGCCGTGGCCGACCTAAAGTGTTCGACAGGGAAGCGGCGCTGGATAAGGCCATGACACTCTTCTGGCAGCACGGCTATGAAGCGACCTCTCTCGCCGATTTAGTGGAGGCGACGGGCGCAAAAGCGCCTACGCTTTACGCGGAATTTGTGAATAAAGAGGGGTTGTTTCGCGCGGTGCTGGATCGCTACATCGCGCGTTTTGCCGCCAGGCACGAAGCGCTCCTCTTTGACGAAGAGAAAAGCGTCGATCGAGCGTTACGCGACTACTTCACCGCCGTCGCGACCTGCTTTACCAGCAAAGAAACGCCGGCAGGCTGCTTTATGATTAATACCTCCGCAGCGCTGGCGGCGGCGTCCACCGATATCGCCAATACCGTTAAGTCCCGGCACGCAATGCAGGAACAGACGCTAACGCAGTTTCTCCAGCAGCGGCAGCTGCGCGGCGAACTGCCGCCAGACGGCGACGTGCGTCAGCTGGCGCAGTTCCTCAACTGCATATTACAAGGCATGTCGATCAGCGCCCGCGAAGGCGCCGACTTCACTAAAATCATGCAAATCGCCGAAACCACGCTGCGTCTGTGGCCCCAGGTTCTTCAGCGCTAAGACCTCGCTTACCGGTGGGCTCCCCACCGGTTCCCCTCCCCTTTATCCCTACATAACGCAATGTTTTTAGTCATTTATTTTGTTCATTTCGCGAGAATGATATTGATAACAATAATCAATACGGGCAAAATTCGGTCTTAAACGTTTCTGTATATTTCACCATGTAACAACCGGTACGCCCGTACCGAATAACGAAAACAACGATATCGTAAGCCCTAAATAATTCGAGTTGCAGGACATGGCGCTTGTGCCTTGATCTGCGCTAGCGCTGGCCCCGTAGGGGCGAGGCCCATGGATGGGCCGAGTAATCCGCAGTCAACACACCTGCAACTTGAAGAATGAGGGGCATAAACTCATAAAAGGAATGAGCATGAACAAGCGTCTCTGGGTACTTAACCCACTGCTGCTGGCAACCGCCCTGCCCGCCTGGGCCGCTGATGACAGCATGATCGTCAGCGCTAACCGAACGCACCGTACCGTCGCTGAAATGGCCCAGACCACCTGGGTTATCGAAGGCCAGGAAATTGAACAGCAAGTTCAGGGCGGAAAAGAATTTAAAGACGTGCTGGCGCAGCTGATCCCCGGCATCGACGTCAGCAGCCAGGGACGCACCAACTACGGCATGAATATGCGCGGCCGCGCGATTGTCGTGCTGATTGACGGCGTTCGCCTTAACTCTTCCCGTACCGATAGCCGCCAGCTGGATTCTATCGATCCGTTTAACATTGAGCATATCGAGGTGATCTCCGGCGCCACATCGCTGTACGGCGGTGGTAGTACCGGCGGCCTTATTAATGTCGTCACCAAAAAGGGCCAGCAGGAGCGCCAGGTTGACCTGGAGCTGGGGAGCAAAACCGGTTTTGCCAACAGCAACGATCATGATGAACGCGTGGCGGCAGCGGTCAGCGGCGGTACCGACCACGCTTCCGGCCGTTTATCGGTCGCCTATCAGCGTTTTGGCGGCTGGTATGATGGCAATAACGATGCGCTGATCCTTGATAATACCCAGACCGGGCTTCAGCATTCCGACCGCCTGGATGTGATGGGAACGGGAACCATTGAGATTGACGAGAACCGTCAGCTGCAGCTGGTAACCCAGTACTATAAAAGCCAGGGCGACGATTACGGTCTGTACCTCGGGAAAAATATGTCGGCGGTGACCGGCGACGGCAAAGCCTTTACCACCGATGGCCTGAACTCCGACCGCGTCCCCGGCACCGAACGTCACCTGATAAGCCTGCAGTATTCCGATGCCGATTTCCTCGGCCAGAATCTGGTCAGCCAGGTCTATTATCGTGATGAATCCCTGACTTTTTACCCTTTCCCTACGCTCAGCAAAGGCCAGGTCAGCAGCTTCTCCTCTTCAAAACAGGATACCGATCAGTACGGCGCGAAGATCACCCTGAATAGCCAACCGCTGGATGGCTGGGATCTGACCTGGGGAGTGGACGCCGACCACGAAACCTTCAACGCCAATCAGATGTTCTTCGATTTGGGCCAGTCTATGTCTTCCGGCGGTCTGAATAACCAGGCTATCTACACCACCGGCCGTTATCCCGGCTACAGCATTACCAACCTGGCGCCGTTCCTGCAGTCCAGCTATGACCTGAACGACATCTTCACTATCAGCGGCGGCGTACGTTATCAGTGGACGGAAAACCGGGTCGATGATTTTGTCGGCTATGCCCAGCAGCAGGATGTCGCCAGCGGCAAGGTCAGCTCTGCGGATGCCATTCCGGGCGGAAAAACCGATTACGACAACTTCCTGTTTAACGCCGGGATTGTCGCCCATCTCACCGATCGTCAGCAGACCTGGTTTAACTTCTCTCAGGGCGTTGAGCTGCCGGATCCGGGCAAATACTACGGCATCGGTAAGTACGGCGCGGCGGTCAACGGCCATCTTCCGCTTCTCTCAAGCGTGAACGTTGGCGATTCGCCGCTGCAGGGAATTAAAGTTAACTCGTACGAACTGGGCTGGCGCTACACCGGCGATAATCTACGCACTCAGCTGGCGGCTTACTACTCGACCTCCGATAAAACGATCGTCGTTAACCGTACCGATATGACCATCGATGTGCAGTCCGATAAACGCCGTATTTATGGCGTAGAGGGCGCGGTGGACTACTACTTCCCGAACAGCGACTGGAGCGCCGGAGCTAACTTTAACGTACTGAAATCGCAGGTGAAAAGTGACGGTAGCTGGCAGAAGTGGGACGTCACTCTCGCCTCGCCGTCAAAAGCCACCGCGTGGGTTGGCTGGGCGCCGGAGCCGTGGTCGCTGCGGGTGCAGAGCCAGCAGGTGTTTGATATCAGCGATGCCAGCGGCAATAAGCTCGACGGCTACAATACGGTAGACTTTATCGGCAGCTACGCGCTCCCTCTCGGCAAGCTGACCTTCAGCATTGAGAACCTGCTCAATGAAGATTATGTCACCCTCTGGGGCCAGCGCGCGCCGCTGCTGTATAGCCCGACCTACGGCAGCAGCTCTCTCTACGAGTATAAAGGTCGCGGACGCACCTTCGGCCTGAACTACGCTTTGAGCTTCTGATAAAAAAAGCCCCTCAGCCAGAGAGCCTGAGGGGCGAATAAAGATACACATCTTTTTTACGCTTTGTTAGTCAGAATCAGTTGGCCATTGCTGTCCAGCGGGATTTGCGTACCAGGGTCGCGATCCATACGGATTTTGCCCTGCTGGTCGCCGATTTTGTAAGTGACATCGTAGCCGAGCATTTTTTCTGATTTATCGTACACCGTTTTGCAGCGCTGCTGCGTCGTGGTGTAGGTATCCCCTTCCTGCATTGAGCCCTGAATCTGGTTACCGGCATAGCCGCCGCCCAGCGCGCCCACAACGGTGGCAACGTCGCGGCCGCGTCCGCCGCCGAACTGATGGCCAATAACCCCACCGGCCACCGCGCCCAGCACGGATCCGGCGATGCGGTTTTCATCCTGCACCGGTCGACGATGGGTCACGGTGACGTTCCGGCACTCCTGACGCGGGGTTTTGACGCTCTCTTTTATCGGCGTACTGGATACTACCTGTGCATACTGCGGGCCGCGATCTAACACGTTAAGACCGGCAACGGCTGCGACGCCCAGCGCGGCAGCCACGCCAATTCCTATACCCGCCAACATTGATTTATTCACGGGACTTCCTCCTTCGTTGCTATTGCCCCTAATTTTGCAATCCAGGCATCAGGCTTGCAAATAAGAAAGCGGATGAAAAGTGCGTGAACGTGTGGCAAATCAACGGGATTCGGAGGAATCTGAGAGGGTTTCCCGGCAAGGAAAGGAGGATATTCTGGTTATGAGTCTCTTAATGCGAAAAGCAAACGGGCGGACAAAACCTTCTGGCTTTGCCGCCCAGAGACATTAATGCAGCTTCAGGCGCGGACGAATAATGCGGTTGATACGTCCTACCAGCATCATCAGGCCGGTTTTAAAGTAGCCGTGCAGCGCAATCTGGTGCATGCGATACAGAGAGATATAGACGAAGCGCGCAATGCGACCTTCGATCATCATTGAACCGCGCATCAGGTTGCCCATCAGGCTGCCCACGGTGGAATAGTTAGAGAGCGACACCAGCGAACCGTGATCTTTATAGGTATAAGCTTTCAGCGGCTTACCTTTCATCTGCGCCAGAATATTGTGCAGGGCGCAGGTCGCCATCTGGTGCGCAGCCTGAGCGCGCGGCGGGACAAAACCGCCTTCCGGGCGGGCGCAGGACGCGCAGTCGCCGATGGCGTAAATATCCGCATCGCGCGTCGTTTGCAGCGTCGGTTCGACCACCAGCTGGTTAATACGGTTAGTCTCCAGACCGCCAATCTCTTTCATAAAGTCCGGCGCCTTAATCCCGGCCGCCCAGACCATCAGGTCAGCGTTGATAAATTCGCCTTCTTTCGTGTGCAGACCGTTTGCATCGGCGCTGGTGACCATGGTTTTGGTCAATACGCGGACGCCAAGCTTGGTCAGCTCGCTGTGCGCGGCGCCGGAAATGCGCGGCGGCAGCGCGGGCAGAATACGCTCGCCAGCTTCAACCAGCGTCACGTTCAGAGCTTCGTTAGTCAGACCTTTGTAGCCGTAGCTGTGCAGCTGTTTCACCGCATTGTGCAGCTCGGCCGACAGCTCAACGCCGGTCGCGCCGCCGCCGACGATGGCGATATTCACCTTACCGTTCGCCCCGAGGTTCGCCGAATACTTGAGGAACAGATCCAGCATTTCCTGATGGAAACGACGCGCCTGATGTGGATTATCGAGGAAGATGCAGTTCTCTTTCACGCCAGGCGTGTTGAAGTCGTTCGACGTACTTCCCAGCGCCATGACCAGCGTGTCGTACGGCAGCTTACGCTCGGGCACCAGCAGCTCGCCCTTCTCGTTATGCAGCTCGGCGAGGGTGATCGTTTTGGTTTCACGGTTAATATCCACCACCGATCCCAGCTGGAACTGGAAGTCGTGGTTACGGGCGTGAGCAAGATAGCTCAGCGCGTCTACACCTTCATCAAGTGAACCGGTCGCCACCTCATGCAGCAGCGGTTTCCACAGGTGGCTGTGGTTACGATCAACCAGCGTGATTTTGGCCTTTTTATTACGGCCCAGCTTTTTACCCAACTGGGTAGCCAGCTCCAGCCCACCGGCACCACCACCCACAATCACTATTTTTTTCAATGGCGTAGTCACGCGACCCCCTAAAATTATTAACCAATTGTTAACTAAAAGTTATACATATAACCTTTAATTAACAACAGGTTACGGCAGTGAAACCATTCAGCGAGATCGAGAATAACATGAACGGTGCATTGGTCATACCAAAATTGATATGCATCAAGTTTTACCGCATATTTTTTGAGCGCAGAATCGCAAAAATGAATAAAAAAAAGCCCGCGATGTTTTCACATTGCGGGCCGGCGCGCGTTTAGCCGAGGGTTTTGAAGGCTTTTATGCGCTGGAGATGCGGGGAGATATTCTTGAACTTGTGGGTCTGTTCTTCATCCCAGATTATCTCATAGTAATGGTGCAGCAGGTCCGCCGAACGCTGGCTATTCAGCGCTTCGTCCTGACGAGATAGCACCACCAGGCAGCGATCGCGGTTTTTTTCGCGGAAATTATTCACGCATTTGGTGGCAATATCCGCATACTCTTCCGGCCGATCAATTTTCCCTTCCATGTTTTCATTGGGAAACAGGTTCGGGTTAAAAATGGCCTGGCGGATATCGCAAAGAAAGCCAATTCGCTCCGCCCAGAAGCCGCCGAGACCCACGCCGCAAATCAGCGGCCGATCGTCGGCGCTCAGCTGCAGCATCTTATCGACCTCTTTTAATAAGTGCTGCATATCATGTTTGGGATGCCGCGTGCTGTAGCTAATCAACCGAACATCGGGGTCAATAAACTGAAGCTGAAGCACCTTCTCATGGTTACCGGGGCTGTTTGAGTCAAAACCATGTAAATAGATAATCATCGCATCCTCACCAGACAACAACGCCTTTCAGGTTTATTACGCGGATTTCGCCTCTTGCCAGCGCGCGTGAAGCTGCTCAAGCTGCGCGCTGATCGTCTTCCAGCGGGCGGAATCCCTTAACGCCTGACGGCTAAAGGAACCTTTATGATACAATTTCGTAACACGTTCTGCTTTGATCGGCGACAGGTTATCCAGCACGCTGACCGCACCCTTACGATTATTGCAGACAAGGATCATATCGCAACCCGCATCCAGCGATGCCTGGCCGCGCTCGGCGTAGCTGCCCATAATCGCCGCCCCTTCCATCGACAGATCGTCAGAGAAAATCACCCCTTCAAATCCCAGCTCACCGCGCAGAACCGTTTTTAGCCAGTGTGCAGATCCGCTGGCCGGACGCGGATCAACGTCGCTGTAGATGACGTGGGCGGGCATGATCGCATCAAGCCGCTGCTCGCCAATCAGCGTACGGAAGATGGCCATATCTCTGGCGCGAATTTCCGCTTCCGCGCGCGGATCGCGCGGCGTCTCTTTATGGGAATCGGCCGTCACCGCGCCGTGTCCGGGAAAGTGCTTACCGGTGGTTTTCATTCCCGCGGCGTGCATGCCGTCAATAAAATGACGAGCTATCGCCAGGGCTTTGTCGGGATCGTCGTGATAGGATCGCTCGCCAATAGCGGCGCTGATATGCCCAACGTCCAGAACCGGCGCAAAGCTGATATCAATATCCATGGCGATCATTTCGCTGGCCATCAGCCAGCCGGCCTCTGCGGCCAGCTTACCGCCCTCCTCCATGCCGAGCAGCGCGGCGAAAGATTGCGCCGCGGGAAGGCGGGTAAAGCCCTCGCGGAAACGCTGTACGCGCCCGCCTTCCTGATCTACCGCCACCACCAAATGGTTGCGCGAGGCCTCGCGGATCTGGCGGACCAGCTCACGCAGCTGCGCCGGATCGTGATAGTTGCGGGTAAACAGGATCAGCCCGCCAACCAAAGGATGCGCCAGAATCTCACGCTCTTCCGCATCCAGTTCAAAACCTTCGACATCCAACATTACCGGGCCCACATCCACCTCTCTTATCCTTTTACTTTTTGTCTAACTGGCGCCATACCTCATCCGCCAGCGCAATAAACTGCCGGTCGCCGGTTTGCTGCCAGCGTAGCTCGTACCAGCCCGCCATCAGCAGCTGCACCCACGGACGCCAGCGCTGAATTTGCCGCCAGAGCTGAAGCTCATCGATGCTCGCCCGTCTCGCGTATTCTGCGGCTAGCCGACGATGCGCGGCGGGCTCGATCCACACCGACGCCAGCTCCAGCGCAACATCGCCATCGCCCGCATATTCCCAGTCAATCAGCCGCAACCCCGCCTCGCCGTGAACGATGTTGCCCGCATGGACATCCATATGTAACGGGGCGAGACGCAGCGGCCGGGGCTCGCCGCGACGCAGCAGCCGTTTGTGCCAGCGTAGCCACTGCGGTGTGCGCCGCGCAGGGCTGCACTGTTGCCAGTACCGCTCAAGCAGCGGCCGCAGCGCGATACGCCAGCCAAAGCGCGGCTGCTGGTGCAGATGATACAGTAACCCTGCGAGCGCCGGACACTCCGGTAATGCGTTAACCACATCGCCTGAGCAATATTCCACCACCATCCAGGCGGGAGAATAAAACACCGGCGCGGGCGCTAACGAATCGGGAAGGCGTGACAGAACGTGATATTGACGGCGAAAGTCGCAGGCCGGCGCATGCGGATCGTGCGGCTGGCGCAGCACCCACTTTTGCCGACCATCGCTGAGAATGCAGCTGCCGCCGCTCAGCCCGTTTTGGGGCGGCGCGGCGACAGGCGTATAGCGCGGGAAAAAGCGCGACAGCACTTCGTCGCGCGTGAGCTTATTGTTGCTGAACAGCACCTTTGCCTGACCAGATAATTTCGCCGGTCTGGACCAGCATTAGCTGCATTTTCAGCTCAGGGGAATTAACGTTGCCGGTCGCGTTGGAATAGAGCACGTACTGTGCGCCAACGGTACGCGCAATGCCCATCGCTTTACTGCGGCTGCCAAGGCTATCCTGCGGCGACAGGCCAAGCTGCTGTTTGGCTACGCCCAGCTGCTGCTGCGAGACCAGGGTGAATTTTCCATTGCCTTCCAGCGCGTTGCGCAGCGCCGTGGTGGCCTCTCCCGCATTCAACGTGCCGTTGGTGCGGTTATTGACGCTGTCGACCAGCAAAATGCTGCCCGCATTTACGCCGCTGGCCTGCAGCATCTGCCCTATCATCGGCTGCACCGCGGAATTCCAGTCAAAATGACGCACGCGCGGCGCCGGCTGCGCTGGCTGCTCGCCGTGTTCAATCGGACCCGGCTGCGTAGGTATCACGGGAATAGTCGGCACAGTCGGCTGCGGCTGAACGGGCTGCTGCGGCTTCGGCTGCGCTTCCTCAACGGGAGCGGGTTCCTGACGTTGACCCACGCATCCGGCAAGGAATATCGCCAGTGCGGTAACTAATGCATAGCGACATAGTTTAATCATTACGATTACCTCTTACAGATAAAGATAAAGACGGGCCTTGTGCGCCCCCAGAATATTGGCGCTGCCATAAAGCGTAACGGAAGAGTGCGCAGGCACCGTTATGCTGCGCGCGGACTCCAGCGGATGCATTTCCAGCCCTCTGGCGTCATACCAGAAAAAGCGATAATGCACGGTCACCGGTACCTGGCGTTCATTGAACAATCGGGTGGTCGCCGTCGCCTGAATCTCGGATGCGGTCACCGTCGGTACTTCAGCGCTGATGCCCGCTGCCAGTACGTTTGATTCCATCACCAGACTTTGCTGATCGCTGACCGGAATTTCCGGATGCGAACTGCACCCGGCCAGTAACGTCACGGCCAGAAGTGCGCCGAAGTGGGCTGCGCGCATGAATGTTAACCTTTATGAGCCAGCATCGGGCCTAACGGACGGCCGCCCAGCAGGTGCATATGGACATGGTAGACCTCCTGGCCCCCGTGGCGATTGCAGTTGACGATCAGGCGATAGCCATCGTCGGCAAGCCCCTCATCGCGGGCGATTTTCGCCGCGACGGTCATCATGCGTCCCAGGGCAAGCTCGTGCTCTGCGGTCACATCGTTGACGGTGGGAATCAGGATATTGGGAACGATCAGAATATGGGTTGGCGCCTGCGGAGAGATGTCGCGAAAAGCGGTCACGAGCTCATCCTGATAAACCACATCCGACGGGATCTCCCGGCGAATGATTTTGCTGAAAATCGTTTCTTCTGCCATGACTGATTCCTTAATAATTTTTATACCGTGCTCTGGCCTGCCTCTGCAGGTAAACGCGGATGCACAGGATTCCCCTAAGAGTATGAGCGAGTTACTCCCTCTCTTTCAACCTGAATGCGTTTTTTCTTACGCGACCAAGCGCTTAGCTGCTGACGGATTAAGCGTTTCTTCGCTGTATGCCCCCCGGTACCGGTCAACAAGACCCGGGTACAGCCGTTTTCCCGCTTGTTTACACATTAAATATTAATGCGTATATTTCTCATTTGCATTCAAAGCAAATGCAGTGCACTGACGATCTACCGCGGCCATCGCGCCGCAGCAAATAACAACAATCACACGATCAAGGGCTTATGATGTCTCTCTCCACCAACTTTCGGGATGGGCGTAACGCGCCGTCCCTGCTTGCTATGGGTATCGCGCTGGCGATCTTTCCCAACCTCAGTCAGGCAGCCGGCACGTCCGAAGACACTATTATTGTAGAAGGTTCCGCAGATAGCGCCTCGGAGACACAAGAGCAGGACTACAGCGTCAGAACCACCTCAGCCGGGACTAAAATGGAGATGGCCCAGCGCGATATCCCGCAATCGATCAGTATCATTACCGAACAGCGGATGCAGGATCAGCAGCTGCAAACGCTGGGCGACGTCATGGACCATACCATGGGGATCAGCAGCAGCCAGGCGGACTCAGACCGCACCAGCTATTATTCCCGCGGTTTTGAGATCGACAATTATATGGTCGATGGCATTCCGACCTGGTTTGAATCTCGCTGGAATCTGGGCGACGCGCTTTCCGATATGGCTCTCTTCGAACGGGTTGAGGTCGTACGCGGCGCCAACGGCTTGCTGACCGGTACCGGCAACCCTGCCGCGTCGGTCAATATGATCCGCAAGCACGCGACCAGTCGGGAGTTCAAGGGAAACGTCTCTGCGGAGTACGGCAGCTGGAATAAGCAGCGCTACGTTGCTGATATGCAAAGCCCGCTGACTGACGATGGCAGCGTACGGGCGCGCATTATCGCCGGTTATCAAAACAATGACTCGTGGCTGGATCGCTATAACAGCGAAAAAACGTTCTTCTCCTGCATTCTTGATGCCGATCTCGGTACGTCGTCCGCTTTATCCGCTGGCTACGAGTATCAGCGTATCGACGTGAATAGCCCGACATGGGGTGGCCTGCCTCGCTGGAATACCGATGGCAGCAAGAACCACTATGATCGCGCCCACAGCACCGCGCCCGACTGGGCCTATAACGACAAAGAGATCAACAAGGTCTTCGTCACGCTGAAACAGCGCTTTGCCGATACCTGGCAGGCAACGATGAATGCCACCCATTCTGAGATCACGTTCGACAGCAAGATGATGTACGTGGACGCGTATGTCAACAAAGCGACCGGAATGCTGGTGGGCCCCTATAGCAGCTACGGCCCGGGCTATGATTACGTCGGCGGTACCGGCTGGAATAGCGGCAAACGTAAAGTCGACGCCGTTGACCTGTTCGCCGACGGCGGCTACGACCTGTTTGGTCGCCAGCACAACCTGATGATCGGCACCAGCTACAGTAAACAAAACAACCGCTATTTCAGTTCGTGGGCAAACGTCTTTCCCGATGAGGTTGGCAGCTTCTATAGCTTCAATAGCGCGACATTCCCGGAAACCAGCTGGGGCCCGCAGAGCCTGGCGCAGGACGATACCACGCGAATGAAGTCGCTGTATGCGGCGACGCGTTTTTCCCTGCTTGACCCGCTGCATCTGATTCTTGGCGTCCGCTATAACAACTGGAGCATCGAGACGCTAACCTACACGATGGAGAAAAACCATACCACCCCGTACGCCGGGCTGGTTTACGACATCAACGACAGCTGGTCGGCCTACACCAGCTATACCTCGGTCTTCCAGCCGCAGAATAAGCGCGATAGTTCCGGAAAATACCTGACCCCGGTTACCGGAAACAACTATGAAGTGGGCCTGAAGTCGGACTGGATGGACAGCCGGTTAACGACGACGCTCGCCCTATTCCGCATTGAGCAGGATAACCTCGGCCAGGCGACCGGCGGGCAAATCCCCGGCAGCAACGGCGAAGCAGCCTATAAAACCGTCGACGGTACCGTCAGCAAAGGGGTGGAGTTCGAAATCAACGGGGCGATTACCGATAACTGGCAGATGACCTTTGGGGCGACGCGTTTTGTCGCTGAAGACAATGAAGGCAATGCGGTGAATCCCAACCTGCCACGTACCAGCGTCAAGCTGTTCACCCGCTACCGTCTGCCGGTAATGCCTGAACTGACCGTCGGCGGCGGCGTTAACTGGCAGAACCGGGTGTATAAAGATACCGCGACGCCGTACGGGACGTTCCGTGCGGAACAAGGCAGCTACGCGCTGGTGGATGTGTTCACTCGCTACCAGGTCACTAAAAATTTTGCTGTGCAGGGTAACGTCAATAACCTGTTCGACAAAACCTACGACACCAACGTCGATGGTTCCATCGTCTACGGCGAACCGCGCAACGTCAGCATTACGGCCAGCTATCAGTTCTGATCTCTGCTTAACGTGACAAAAGCCGCGGGCGCGCTTTTAACGCCTGCGGCCATTAAAAAAGGCAGCCCGTAGGCTGCCTTAGTCTCCCCATATCACAACTTAGCTGTTGCGGATGTATTCATCCATTTCAGTTTTCAGGTTATCGGATTTGGTACCGAAAATAGCCTGAACGCCTGAACCTGCAACAACCACGCCTGCGGCACCCAGTTTTTTCAGGCCAGCCTGATCAACTTTCGCCACATCCGCCACGCTCACGCGCAGACGAGTGATACATGCGTCGAGGTTAGTAATGTTCTCTTTACCGCCGAACGCGGCAATCAGAGCCGGAGCCATTTCGCTGGTCGCGCCAGCTTTACTGTCTTCGGTGGCGTCTTCACGACCCGGGGTTTTCAGATCCAGCGCTTTGATCAGCACGCGGAACACCACGTAGTAAACAATCGCGTAGCAGATACCGACGATCGGGAACAGCCACAGCTTGCTGCTGTTGCCAGACAGAACGATGAAGTCGATCAGACCGTGAGAGAACGACGTACCGTCACGCATACCCAGCAGGATACAGATCGGGAAGGCCAGACCTGCCAGAATCGCGTGGATGATGTACAGGATCGGCGCAACGAACATGAACGAGAACTCGATCGGCTCGGTAATACCGGTCAGGAACGAGGTCAGCGCTGCGGAGATCATGATACCGCCCACTTTCGCGCGGTTTTCTGGTTTAGCAGAGTGCCAGATAGCGATAGCGGCGGCCGGCAGACCGTACATTTTGAACAGGAAGCCGCCGGACAGTTTGCCCGCAGTCGGGTCGCCTGCCATATAGCGAGGAATATCACCGTGGAAGACCTGACCTGCTGCGTTGGTGTATTCACCAATCTGCATCTGGAAAGGAACGTTCCAGATGTGGTGCAGACCAAACGGCACCAGGCAGCGCTCAATGAAACCGTAGATACCGAACGCGACAACCGGGTTCTGGTAAGCGGCCCACTGGGAGAAAGTCTGGATTGCGGTACCGATCGGTGGCCAGATAAAGGACAGGATCACGCCAGTGAAGATCGCTGCCAGGCCGGAGATAATTGGCACAAAACGCTTGCCCGCAAAGAAGCCCAGATACTCAGGCAGCTTAATGCGATAGAAGCGGTTGAACATGTAGGCTGCGATGGCACCGGAGATGATACCGCCGAGGACGCCGGTATCCGCCAGGTGTTTAGCCGCAATCTCTTCAGCAGGTAAATGCAGAACCAGAGGTGCAACCACGGCCATGGTTTTCACCATGATGCCGTAAGCGACGACCGATGCCAGAGCGGATACGCCGTCGTTATTGGTGAAGCCAAGTGCGACACCGATAGCAAAAATCAGCGGCATGTTAGCGAAGACCGAACCGCCCGCTTCCGCCATGACGTGGGAAACTACGGCTGGCAGCCAGCTGAAGTTTGCGGAACCGACGCCCAGCAGGATACCTGCGATAGGCAGTACGGATACCGGCAGCATCAGCGATTTACCGACCTTCTGCAGGTTAGCAAATGCATTCTTAAACATAATTGAGAGTGCTCCTGAGTATTTGGTGCTTTTTTACGTTTTCACGCATTGGCCCGGGGGGAGAACCGCGCCGTGGACAGGACATCTAAGCGCCCTTTATTTATTACACAGAGTAAAATAATTACCGGGATGATTGTTTGACGGCTATCACGTTTCAATCAGACACCCATTAAAAACTGACATTGATTTACATACTCGTGTCTGAATGTTGCCAAAAAACCTTCACCGCCCCATTTGTGGCGGTGAACTTTACTCGCTTTAGCTATTAATTACGAGCCTTAAAATAATAAGCAATATCAGAGAGGTTGCAGCCGGGAGGGGTCAATATGAAAAAGCGTCGCGAAATTTTCAGTCGTCTGTTGTGCCAGTTGCTCCAGCGATACGCCCTTGAGGACCGCCATATACTCGGCGACGTCCCTGACCATTGCCGGCTGGTTCTCTTTGCCGCGATGCGGTACCGGCGCCAGATACGGCGAATCGGTCTCCACCAGCAGGCGATCGAGAGGTACATAGCGCGCAGCATCGCGAAGCTGCTCCGCATTACGGAACGTCACAATGCCGGAAAACGAGATATAGAACCCCATATCCAGCAGCTTACCCGCTGTCTCCCTATCCTCAGTGAAACAGTGTAGTACGCCACCGCAATCCGTCACTTTTTCTTCGCGTAAAATTTCCAGCGTATCGGCGCGGGCATCGCGGGTGTGAACAATAACCGGCTTATTCAGCTCCCGGCCTATACGGATATGATCGCGAAACGACGCCTGCTGACGCGCTTTTGTTTCCGGCGTGTAGAAATAATCGAGCCCGGTCTCGCCCATCGCGACGACGCCGTTCTCTGCTGCGAGTTTGCGCAGCTCTTCAACGTCATACTCTTCATCCTGGTTTAACGGATGGACGCCGCAGGAAAAAACGACGTCGTGACGCTGCCCCACCAGCTCGCGCATACCGCGGTATCCCGGCAGCGTCGTCGCCACCGCCAGGCAAAATTTCACATCGCGCGCGGAAGCCTTTGCCAGTACATCGTCCACATCTTTATGCAGCGTTTGATAATCCAGGCCATCGAGATGGCAATGGGAGTCGACTAAAAACATGATGTCTCTCTCAGAGGTGGGATACGGGAAGAACCGCCCCGGGTTGCAGGTAATGTTCCCAGCGCAGAAGGCGCTCGGTTAGCAGCAGTTCGCGATTAATGCCGACAACGCTCAACAGCTGTTCGCGGCAGGCGCTGACGTCACGCGCAATCGCCTGCAGGCGCGCCGCCGGCAGCGCAGCGGCCAGCTGATTGACCAGTGGCCAGGCGTCCGGATTGCTGATAAGCGTAATCCCCTGCTGCCTTTTTTGCGCATCGACCAGCAGCGATGCCAGCCAGTGCAGGCGAATCGCAGCCTGTTCATGGTTCAAAATCGGCAACAGCGTCAGCCAGTCGCCGTGAGTTAAAATATTACCCAGGATCTGACAAAGCTGCTGGCGCGGTGCCCAGTGAGTATCCTGCAGCAGATCCAGCGCTGCCGCTGGCGCGTTGGCGCTCAGCCGCAGCGCCGCGAGCAGCGCGTCTTGTGACATCGTCACTTCACGCTCTAACCACGCCAGCGCGTAGCGTTCTGTAGGCGGAGCAAGGTGATACAAACGACAGCGGCTGCGCAGCGTTGCCAGCAGGCGCGCTGGCTCCTGACAGGCCAGGAAGAACCAGGTATTCTCCGGCGGCTCCTCCAGCGTTTTAAGCAGCGCGTTTGCCGCCGCATCCGTCAGCATAGCGGCATCGCCTATCCACACCACCTTCGCGCCGCCAAGCCGGGCGTGCTCATAAAGCTTTTCGCTCACCTCGCGCACGGCATCGATCCCGAGCGAGCTCTTCCCCTTTTCCGGGGCCAACGCATAATAATCAGGATGGGTACCGGCCTGCATCAGCTGACAGCTGTGGCAATGACCGCAGCTTTTATGCCCTTCCGGCTGGCGGCACATCAGAAAGCGACAAAGCGCGTAAATCAGCGCATCGCTGCCCATGCCCGGCAGCGCCTGGACCATCAGCGCATGGTGGCCCCGTCCCGCCTGATAGCTGGCAACCAGCTGTTCAAAGGGCGGGCGTAACCACGGATACCATTTCATGGGAGTTGCTCCGCAACCCACCGATTCACCACCGCACGGATGTCGCGCTCGACGGCCTCCAGCGGCTGGGTGGCGTCAACGGTGCGGATGGTGGGATCCTGCGCCGCCAGTTCAAGGTAGCGCGCACGAGTTCGATTAAAGAAATCCAGCGACTCCTGCTCAATTCGGTCAAGTTCGCCGCGGGCGCGGGCGCGCTTCAGGCCCACCTCCGGAGTCACATCAAGATAAAGCGTCAGATGGGGACGAAAGTCTCCCAGTACCGCGTCACGCAGGGTCGCCAGCATCGTCTGGTCGATACCGCGACCGCCGCCCTGATAGGCCTGGGTAGAGAGATCGTGACGATCGCCAATGACCCATTGACCGCGCGCCAGAGCGGGTTTAATCACCGTCTCTACCAGCTGTACGCGCGCCGCGTAAAACATCAGCACTTCCGCTTTATCATTAATCACTTCATCGCCGGTGGACTGAATATCCAGCACCAGGCTGCGCAGCTTCTCGGCCAGAATGGTGCCGCCCGGTTCGCGGGTAAACACCATATCGCTAACGCCCAGCTGTTTTAGCGTCTCTACCACACATTCACGCGCGGTGGTTTTCCCTGCGCCCTCCAGGCCCTCGATGACGATATAGTTACTGCGCATTTTTTTCCTTAAGTACTTTCAAATAATCCTGAACCGAGCGGTTATGGCTGGCCAGGTTGGTGTTAAACGTATGCCCGCCCTTACCGTCCGCGACAAAATAAAGATACGGCGTTTTCGCCGGATGCGCGGCGGCGTTCAGCGAGGCCTCGCCCGGTGCGGCAATGGGTCCGGGCGGCATACCGTTAATGGCATAGGTATTGTAAGCGGTCGGCGTTTCCAGGTCTTTACGCGTCAATTTGCCATTATAACTCTCCCCCATCCCGTAAATCACGGTGGGATCGGTTTGCAGACGCATGCCGATACGTAAACGATTAATAAATACCGATGCGACGCGGTCGCGCTCTTCCGGCAGCGCCGTCTCTTTTTCAATGATAGAGGCCATCGTCAGCAGCTGATTCTTATCATGATACGGCAGATTCTCCATCCGCCCTTCCCAGGCTTTATCGACCGCGGCAACCATCTTCTGATGCGCGCGCTTAAGGATCGCCACATCGCTGGTATTGGCGGTATACATCCAGGTATCCGGCCAGAACCAGCCTTCGACCCAATCGGGATGTTCCAGTTCAAGGGCCTTCGCCACGGTTTCATAGCTGTCATCCGCCAGCGTATGCTTGACGTAAGGCGCATCGCGCAGCTGACGCAGGTAGTCACTCACCCGCATACCTTCAACGAAGCGCAGCGGAAACTGCGCCTCTTTACCGCTGGCGAGCAGCTGCAGCATCTGGCGTACCGTCATATCAGGCGTGAAGCGATAGGTCCCGGCTTTAAAGTGGGACAGCTCAGGCTTGATGCGCAGCAGCCACTGGAACACCCGAGGGCGGTTAATGACTTTATCGCTATACAGCTGTTGCCCAAGCGCCAGGCGCCCCGTTCCGGCCTCAAGGGTAAAGATGGTCTCTTCTTTAATCAGTAACTTACTGTCCGCCAGCTGGCGAACTTTCCACATACCGATGCCCGCGGCGATGCCCAGCACCACCACCAACAGCAGAATGAAACGTAACATTTTCTTCATGGCTAATCAGACAGCTCACACAAGGGGGCTAAAAAATGATAAAGCTCGCGCGTGGACCAACGTTTATCGTTCCAGCGGCGAACAGGCACCAGCGGCATTAATGCGTTACAGACAAGGACCTCGTCGGCTTCGCGTAACGCCTCTGGGCGCATGGTGGCTTCGACAACGCGAAACGGCGATGGTGCCAGCCTAGCGAGAATGTACTGGCGCATAATACCGTTGACCCCCGCCTGATCGAGGCGCGGGGTAAAGACGTCGCATCCTTTACGCCAGAATAAGTTCGCGGCACAGCATTCCGTAAGCCACCCGTCGCTGTCAAGGACCAGCGCTTCATCGGCGTCCGTCTGCTCAAGATGAGAACGAATCAGCACCTGCTCCAGCCGATTAAGGTGTTTGAGGCCGGCGAGCGAGGGATTGCGTCCCAGCCTGACAGGGCTCAACGTCACAGAGATCCCCTCCTCGCGCCAGCGAAGATAGTGCTCCGGCCAGGGCGATACGCTGAGGATTCTCACGGGATTCACGCAGCCGGCAGCGCTGTATCCGCGCCCCCCCGCCCCGCGCGTGATGATGACCTTCAGCACGCCATCCTGATGGGGCTGTGCCAGATGCGCCATCTCCTGCGCTAATAGCGCCCAGTCGTCGTAGGGGATAAAGAGCTGTTCACAGGCCTTCTGCAGGCGGGCCAGATGGGCTGACAGCAGCTGAACCCGGCCTCTGACGATGCGCGCCGTGGTAAAGCAGCCATCGCCGAACTGAACGCTGCGATCGTTCACCGCAAGCGTTTCACTTTCAGCGCCATTTATCAAATACATAAAAGTCTCCTTATCGCTGGCCGGTTAGTTTCGCAGGAGGAGATACATTGAACAAGCGGAGAAAACTGAATAAAAAAAGGCCCGACGAGCGGGCCAGTTTTTCGATGAGCATTGACGTCAGCAAAGACGTGGCGTCAGGCGCGCATCACACCCTTTTAAAGATTAGCGAGCCGTTAGTGCCGCCGAAGCCGAAGGAGTTACACAGGGTATACTCCAGATCGCTAACCTGACGCGCTTCGTGCGGAACGAAGTCCAGATCGCAACCGTCATCCGGGTTATCCAGGTTGATGGTTGGCGGAACCGCCCGATCGCGCAGCGCGAGGATGGAGTAGATAGACTCTACTGCGCCCGCGGCGCCCAGCAGGTGGCCGGTCATTGACTTAGTCGAGCTGACCATGACGCGGCTGGCAGCGTCACCGAAGACAGATTTCACCGCCTGCGCTTCTGCTTTATCGCCTGCCGGCGTAGAGGTGCCGTGGGCGTTGACGTAGCCAATCTGGCTAGCTTCAATGCCAGCATCACGAATGGCGTTCACCATCGCCAGCGCGGCTCCAGCACCATCTTCCGGTGGCGAAGTCATATGGTAGGCATCGCTGCTCATACCAAAGCCGACGATTTCCGCATAGATTTTCGCGCCGCGTTTTTTCGCGTGCTCATACTCTTCCAGCACGACCATGCCGGCACCGTCGCCGAGCACGAAACCGTCACGCTCTTTATCCCATGGACGGCTTGCCGCCTGCGGGTTGTCATTGCGCGTGGACAGCGCGCGCGCTGCACCAAAGCCGCCTACGCCCAGCGGGGTACTGGCTTTTTCCGCACCACCGGCGACCATTGCGTCAGCATCGCCATAGGCGATAACGCGCGCGGCGTGACCAATGTTGTGTACGCCAGACGTGCAGGCGGTTGCGATGGAAATGCTTGGTCCACGCAGACCAAACATGATGGTCAGATGCCCGGCCACCATGTTAACGATTGTGGAAGGAACAAAGAACGGGCTGATCTTACGCGGTCCGCCTTTTACCAGCGAACTGTGGTTTTCTTCGATCAGGCCAAGCCCGCCAATACCGGAACCAATAGCGGCACCGATGCGGGTAGCATTCTCTTCCGTCACTTCAAGGCCAGAATCCTGCATGGCCTGAATGCCAGCGACAATTCCATATTGAATGAAGGCGTCCATCTTGCGCTGTTCTTTGCGCGAGATGAAGTCATCACAGTTAAAATCCTTTACTAAGCCAGCAAATTTCGTTGCATAGGCGCTAGTATCGAAATGGTCGATCAGGCTGATGCCACTCTGACCGGCAAGGAGAGCTTTCCAGGTAGACTCTACGGTATTGCCGACAGGAGACAACATGCCCAGTCCGGTCACAACTACACGACGCTTAGACACGGTTGTCCTCCAGGGAGGGAAAATAGATTCTTGTGGGACAAAATATAGATAAAACTCAGGCGGTCGAATGACCGCCTGGAGATGTTCACTTACGCCTGGTGGCCGTTGATGTAATCAATGGCAGCCTGAACAGTAGTGATTTTCTCAGCTTCTTCGTCCGGAATCTCAGTATCAAACTCTTCTTCCAGAGCCATTACCAGCTCAACGGTGTCAAGAGAATCAGCGCCCAGGTCTTCAACGAAGGAAGCATTGTTGGTAACTTCTTCCTGCTTAACGCCCAGCTGTTCGCCGATAATTTTCTTAACGCGTTCTTCGATAGTGCTCATACTCTTAAATTTCCTATCAAAACTCGCTTTCGCGATGGTTTTCGTAGTGTATAAAATGTTGAAAAATTTGCAACTAAATCCCGGCAGGTCTTACCACGATTTTACGCTATTTTGCGGCTGTTTGCCCTCATAACGCAAATCATTTTGTACAAAACATTACGGTGAACCGCACAGACTGCGCGGTTCCTGAGCGTTTTGCACAAATCTCGGTCAGACCATATACATTCCGCCGTTGACGTGCAGAGTTTCACCGGTGATGTAACTCGCTTCGTCAGAGGCTAAAAATGCCACCGCGCTGGCGATTTCATTTGGAGAGCCTAAGCGCCCCGCAGGAACTGCCGCCAGCGTACCCGCACGCTGCTCATCGGTCAGCGCACGCGTCATGTCCGTTTCAATAAAGCCCGGAGCAACAACGTTTACAGTAATACCGCGGGACGCAACTTCGCGAGCCAGTGATTTACTGAAGCCAATCAGACCCGCTTTCGCCGCAGCGTAGTTGGCCTGACCCGCATTTCCCATGGTACCAACCACAGAACCGATAGTGATAATACGTCCATGACGCTTTTTCATCATAGCGCGCATTACCGCTTTTGACAGACGGAAAACAGATGACAGGTTGGTTTCGATAATATCGTTCCACTCATCATCTTTCATGCGCATTAACAGGTTATCACGAGTAATCCCGGCATTGTTCACCAGGATATCAACTTCACCAAATTCTGCGCGAATATTTCCCAGAACAGATTCGATAGATGCAGGATCGGTCACATTCAGCAGCAGACCTTTACCGTTAGCACCTAAATAATCGCTGATCGCCTGCGCGCCGCTCTCGCTGGTCGCAGTACCGATAACTTTCGCGCCACGGGCAACGAGCGTTTCAGCGATTGCGCGGCCAATCCCGCGACTTGCACCGGTAACCAGCGCGATTTTTCCTTCAAAACTCATGGTTTTCCTCTTTTATTGCTCAAGCGCCGCAGACATCGCCGCCGGCTCGTTAAGCGCGGAAGCGGTCAGGGTGTCAACAATACGTTTAGTCAGACCGGTGAGGACTTTACCCGGACCAACTTCATACAGATGCTCTACGCCCTGTGATGCCATAAACTCAACGGTTTTGGTCCACTGAACCGGACTATACAGCTGGCGAACCAGGGCATCACGGATAGCATCAGGCGCCGTTTCACTTTTCACGTCGACGTTGTTTACCACCGCAATCGTCGGCGCGTTAAAGGTGATTTTCTGCAGCTCAACCGCCAGTTTTTCCGCCGCCGGCTTCATCAGCGCGCAGTGGGACGGTACGCTGACCGGCAGCGGCAGGGCACGTTTCGCACCCGCAGCCTTACAGGCGGCTCCCGCGCGCTCGACGGCCTCTTTGTTACCCGCAATAACCACCTGTCCTGGCGAGTTAAAGTTTACCGGAGAAACCACCTGCCCTTCAGCAGATTCTTCGCAGGCTTTGGCAATCGCAGCGTCGTCAAGCCCGATGATCGCGGACATCGCACCGGTACCTTCCGGTACCGCTTCCTGCATAAACCTGCCGCGCATCTCAACCAGGCGGACGGCATCAGCAAAATCGATAACGCCTGCGCATACCAGCGCAGAGTATTCGCCGAGGCTGTGGCCCGCCAGCAAAGCGGGCGCTTTACCGCCCTGCTGCTGCCAGACGCGATACAGCGCTACGGAGGCGGTTAGCAGAGCCGGCTGCGTCTGCCAGGTTTTGTTCAACTCTTCCGCCGGGCCCTGCTGTGCAAGCGCCCACAGATCGTAACCCAACGCCGCAGAGGCTTCACGGAACGTCTCTTCAATGACCGGGTAAGCGGCCGCCATGTCTGACAGCATCCCGACACTCTGAGAGCCCTGTCCCGGGAACACAAAAGCAAATTGCGTCATGTTTAAATCCTTATCCTAAAAACGAACCAGCGCGGAACCCCAGGTGAAACCACCACCGAAGGCTTCCAGCAGAATAAGCTGACCACGTTGAATGCGGCCATCGCGAACGGCTTCATCCAGCGCACAGGGAACAGATGCCGCCGACGTATTGCCGTGTCTGTCGAGCGTGACGACCACGTTGTCCATCGACATGCCCAGCTTCTTCGCCGTGGCGCTGATAATACGCAGGTTGGCCTGATGCGGCACCAGCCAGTCAAGCGCAGAGCGCTCGAGGTTGTTCGCAGCTAAAGTCTCGTCCACGATGTGCGCCAGCTCGGTTACCGCCACCTTAAAGACTTCATTACCCGCCATCGTCAGATAGATGGGGTTTTCCGGTTCGACGCGATCGGCGTTCGGCAGCGTCAGCAGCTCGCCGTAGCTGCCATCTGCGTGCAGATGGGTGGAGATGATGCCCGGCTCTTCAGAAGCGCCCAGCACCACGGCACCGGCGCCATCGCCAAAAATAATAATGGTTCCGCGATCGGCAGGATCGCAGGTGCGCGCCAGCACGTCAGCGCCGATCACCAGCGCGTAATCCACCGCACCGTTTTTCACGTATTGATCGGCAACGCTGAGCGCGTAGGTGAACCCCGCGCAGGCCGCAGCGACGTCAAACGCCGGGCAGCCTTTAATACCCAACATTGATTGAATCTGGCAAGCCGAGCTAGGAAACGCATGGGTACCGGAGGTGGTCGCAACAATAATCAGACCAATTTGCTCCGGCTTGACGCCCGCCATGTCCAGCGCATTCTTAGCGGCTTCAAGGCCCATCGTAGCAACTGTTTCATTCGGTGCGGCAATACGACGCTCGCGGATACCGGTACGAGTAACAATCCACTCGTCAGACGTATCGACCATATTTTCCAGTTCAGCGTTCGTACGCACGTGCTCAGGCAGATAGCTGCCGGTACCAATAATCTTCGTATACATGTACGCTCAGTCACTCTTGGGTAATATACCGGGTTAACTCAAACTGCGAGGCGTCAGTCGTTGCCGGTCATCCGGGTTTGAGGCCTGGAATTTCCGCTTCTGCCGCCTTCAGGCAATTCGAAACCTGCAGGGTATAAAGATTCCAGGCGAGCGGCAATTCGCTGAGGAACCTGCCGCTGCACAGCCTGCACTGCCTGCTCTATCGCGACGCAAAAAGCGCGCTGATTGGCAGCCCCATGACTTTTAATCACGGAACCGCGTAATCCTAACAGACAGGCACCATTATACTGGTCGGGGTTGAGGTGACTGAATCGCCTCGACAGGCTTTTTTGTAACCAACGCTTTAATAAAAGCAGCCACCACGACCTTTTTTTCCCCTCTCCCTGTGATTTCAACAGTGAAAGGAACATTCTGACAACACCTTCCATCGTTTTTAATGTGACGTTGCCCGTGAATCCATCACAAACCAAAACATCCGTCTTGCCCGTCAACAATTCGTTGGCTTCCAGATACCCAATATAGTTGAGGGTTGGCAGGGTCTTCAAAACCGCCGCCGCGTCGCGAATGCTGCTGAGACCTTTCATCTCTTCTTCGCCGATATTCAGAAGCGCAACGCGGGGATCCTTAATACCGATCGCTTCTTCGGCAAGAACCGCCCCCATGATGGCAAACTGCACCAGCATTGTGCTATCGCAATCCACGTTAGCGCCTAAATCCAGCACCACCGTTTTGCCCTTCAGCTGATGCGGCAACATAGTAACCAGCGCTGGGCGCTCGATCCCCTCAATGGGCTTAAGCAGCAGCTTCGCCAGCCCCATCAGCGCTCCGGTATTACCCGCACTGACGCAGGCCTCCGCCCGCCCTTCTTTCACTAACTCAAGCGCAATGCGCATTGAGCTACCGCGACTGGCGCGAATCGCTTGCGCGGGTCGAGCATCACTGGCAATAACTGACTGCGCAGGGATAACCTGCAGACGTGAACGTTGTTCAAAATCAGCTTTGGCAAGTAATGGCGCGATAGTGTCGGGATCGCCGACTAAAAGAAGTGTGAGTTGTGAATTAGAGTTCAGTGCCTGCAATGCTGCAGGCACTGTCACGGAAGGGCCAAAATCCCCGCCCATGACATCTAACGCCAGGGTTAGACGTGTCAAGGTATCGTCGCTGCTCGGTTCGGTTATTCCCCAGTTACCCGGGGAGATCCTCACTAAGCTTCATCACGCTTTTACTCTTCGTCTTTCACGCGGCAAGTGCGTTGACTGCGCTCGTTCACACCAGTCACATAGTGAGCTATGCTCCTGGTGCTTCTCTCGCTTGCGTCTTCTTGCAACGCGAAATCCATGGAGTAATGCGTGATTACTTAGCGATAACCTTGCGACCGCGGTAGAAACCGTCGGCAGTGATGTGGTGACGCAGGTGTTTTTCACCAGAAGCTTTGTCTACAGACAGGCTGGTGACTGCGGTCAGCGCGTCATGGGAACGACGCATGCCACGTTTGGAACGGGTTGGTTTATTCTGTTGTACGGCCATGGACCTTACTCCTCAATTACTTATGCTTTAAGCTGGCTAATACGGCAAATGGATTTGGTTTTTGTGCCTCTTCAGGCAGTTCACCAAAGACCATGTCCGCGTCGGACACTTCACAGTGTTCAGAATCATGCACCGGAACTACGGGCAAGGCGAGGATGATTTCATCTTCAACCAGCGCCAGCAGATCGATTTCACCGAATTCGTTAACCTCAATCGGCTCATACGCTTCCGGCAGTGCTTCGGCCTGTTCGTCATTTCTGACGGGGCTGAAACAATACGTTGTGTGAACATGATGGGGGAACGGTTTCCCGCAACGCTGACATTCGAGGGTTACCGACACTGTCGCATCGCCGCTTAAAACGGCAAGACGCTGGTTATCGATAGCGAACGACATGCTGCATTCCACATCGCTGTCCACGCTGACAACAGAATCAGCGACACGCACAGCCTGATCACGGGTATAGATACCTTGGTAATCTAAGCGTTTTTGAGCCGTGCGAACCGGATCGAGAGTCAGGGGTAATTTTACCTTTTGCATAGGGCGCGCATATTAACTTTGTAACGTCATAGAGTCAAAGAAAAAGGCAGCCTCAGGTTGCCTTTTGCCATTTATTCGCACACATTGCGGCGCATAGTTTAAAATGATGCTCTGCGAAGCGCTATATGTGGATGAAAAAATATGTCTGAACTAATCCTCGCGTCAACCTCGCCGTGGCGGCGAATGCTGCTGGAAAAACTGTCGGTGCCTTTTGAATGCGCTGCGCCGAACGTTGATGAAACCCCGCTGCCCGGCGAACCTGCCCGCCAGCTGGTGATGCGTCTGGCGCAGGCAAAGGCGCAGGCCCTTGCCGCACGCTACCCACAGCACCTCATTATAGGCTCCGATCAGGTTTGTGTCCTGGACGGTGAAATTACCGGCAAACCGCATACGGAAGAAAACGCCCATCGCCAGCTGAGAAAGGCCAGCGGCACCATCGTCACGTTCTATACCGGCCTGGCGCTGTACAATTCCGCCAACGGCCATCTACAAACGGAATGCGAACCTTTCGACGTTCATTTCCGCCGTTTAAGCGACCAGGAAATTGAGAGCTATATCCGCAAGGAAAACCCGCTGCAGTGCGCCGGAAGCTTTAAAAGCGAAGGTTTAGGCATCACGCTATTCGAACGGCTTGAGGGGCGCGATCCCAACGCGCTGGTCGGTTTGCCGCTCATTGCCCTGTGCCAGATGCTGCGCCGGGAAGCGTTGAATCCCCTGCTCACGTAAACATGATAAAGGCCCCCCGATCCCGCGCGGTCTCTTCCTGAGGCCGCGTGCCGCCGCTTTACCCGGTGCCCAACGGAGCAGAGCAGGTTTACCCCAACTTAATTAATGCATCGCCTGTCACAGTTTATTTTACCCGCGCCATTAGAATCCATTATGAAACGTTGTTTTATTTTTAAATGGAGCCACTATGCCAACCCGCGCTACGCTTTTGACCCTCACCCTGCTGGCCGCCGCCGGCGTTAATGCCCATGACTGGCAGCGCCAGGGCATCGTAGAGGGCAATCTTCCTGCCTCCTGGCAGCAGTTGAAAGCGCAGATGACCTACCCGGACTCGTGGCTCTCTGGCCACTACCGTGATTTTGAGCAATGGCGACAGCAGGCTCGTACGCTGCTTCGGCAGTCTCTGCTAACCCCGGCGTCGACACTCCCCTTCGCGCCGCAAACGCTGATGAGAGAAAATCGAGGCGCGTATACCGCCGAGAAGCTGGCCTTCAACGTAACCGACGATAACAGGATTGCCGCGCTGATGTTGACGCCAAATTCCCCCGGCCCTCACCCGGCAATTGTTCTGCTGCACGACCATGGCTCAAAGTTTGATATCGGTAAGGAGAAGCTAATCCGTCCGTGGAACGACACTGCACGGCTGGCCAGCGCCGAGGCGTGGGCGGATAAATTTTTCAGCGGTCGGTTTATCGGCGATGAACTGGCGCAGCGCGGCTATGTCGTCATCGCCATTGATAGCCCGGGTTGGGGGGACCGAGGGCCGATGGTCTACGAGCAGCAGCAGGCCCTCGCCAGCAACTACTTTAACCTGGGGCGCTCGCTGGCAGGTGAAGTTGCCTATGAAGATCTGCGTACCGTCGATTTCCTCAGCACTTTAAAAACGGTTGATAGTCAACGCATTGGGGTCGTGGGTTTCTCAATGGGCGGTTTTCGCGCCTGGCAGCTGGCCGCCCTGTCTGACAAAGTCGCCGCGACTGCGGTTATCTCCTGGTTTGGAACCTGGAACGGCCTGATGCAGCCTGGCAACAACGTTTTGCGCGGCCAGTCGGCGTTTTATATGCTTCACCCTGGCTTATCCGGACGCCTCGATATTCCCGATATCGCCAGCATTGCCGCGCCAAAACCGATGCTTATTTACAGCGGCGGACAAGATAAGCTCTTCCCGGCGGAAGCCGTTAACGACGCCTTCGCAAAAGTACATAAAGTGTGGGCGTCGCAAAACGCGCAGGATAAGCTGGAAACAAAAACGTGGCCGGAACTGGGCCACGTTTTTAATCAACAACAGCAGGATGAAGTTTTCCCCTGGCTTGCCAGGTGGCTCAAACCCTGAGCCTGAGCGCGGTCATTTCGCGTTACGCAAGACCTGCAGGCAGCGCTTAAGCTGATTATCTAAGGGGGCTTCAATGCGCATAATCTCCCCGCTACCCGGATGGGTAAACTTCAGCGCCGCCGCATGCAGAAACAGCCGGTTAAGGCCGGTGCCCGCCAGCTGCTTATCAAATTCACGGTCGCCGTAGCGGTCGTCAAAAGCAATAGGGTGGCCGGCGTATTGCGTATGCACGCGGATTTGATGCGTACGACCGGTCACCGGGCTGCAGCGCACCAGCGTCGCATGGGTATAACGCTCTTCAACTTTAAAGCGCGTCTCCGACGGTTTCCCCTCCTGGTTAACCCGCACAATGCGCTCACCGCTCTGCAGAATATTTTTCAGCAGCGGTGCCTGCACCACTTTAGTATGCGACTGCCACTGCCCGCGCACCAGCGCCAGGTAATCCTTCTGCATTCCTTTGTCGCGCAGCTGCTCGTGCAGGGAACGCAGCGCGGAGCGCTTTTTGGCGACCAGCAGCACGCCGGAGGTGTCGCGATCCAGGCGATGCACCAGCTCCAGGAAACGCGCTTCCGGACGCAGCGCGCGCAGACCTTCAATTACGCCAAAGCTCAATCCGCTGCCGCCGTGTACCGCCGTTCCGGAAGGCTTGTTAAGCACCAGGATATGATCGTCTTCATATAAAATCACATCGGCCAGCGCGGCCACTTTTTGCAGGTGTGGAGAGACCGCCTCTTCTTCTTTCTCAGAGACGCGAACCGGCGGGATGCGCACTTCGTCGCCGACTTCCAGCTTATATTCCGGCTTCACGCGCTTTTTGTTAACCCGCACCTCGCCTTTACGCAAGATGCGATAAATCATGCTCTTCGGTACGCCCTTCAGCTGCGTACGCAAAAAGTTGTCGATACGTTGCCCGGCTTCATCATCAGCAATGGCAACCATTTTTACGCTTGGGATCTCAGTTTTCATGGTGCGCGATTCTAAATAGCCCGACGCATTAGCGCCACTCATTTTTATATGCTTATATTTATCATCATCCGGATTTCACAGTACGCTTCATCATCGTTTTGTTTGTTATTAGAACAATCTGTATACGCGGGTGAAAAAACTGTGAGTAACCGGGTGATAAAAGGTGAAAGTCAACTTGCTATAACGAGCTTAGCAATGGAATAATGATGCAGTATTCCGTGCTGAAACTTGTTAGAACAAGAAATTAGCGGAATGACCAATTTTGTCTGACCGATCATCAACGCAGCAATGGCGTAAGACGTATTGATCTTTCAGACAGTTAGCGGGCTGCGGGTTGCAGTCCTTACCGGTACAGGCTCTATGGATTTCACGTCGCAGGAAGGCGTTCACACTGGGATATCCCGGCGCTCATCTGGATCAAATGATTAAGATGAGCAGGTTAAGCCGCCACGCCTGCTGCATGAAAAACGATGGGTATAAATGGAATCTTCTCTGGTGATACATCCCAGGCAGTTCCCCTGATAAGTGCGCTGTGTTTCCGTTTGAAATACAGGCGACCGACACTCTGCGCCTCTTAAGCGCGCGACAGCCGTGAGGTTGGCGACGTGAAACAGACACGAGGCCATCGGTTTTCCCCGGTAAGGCGTTACTCTGCCCGTAGCTTAGTCGTCAATGTAAGAATAATGAGTAAGTTACGATGAAAAGAATGTTAATCAACGCAACTCAGCAGGAAGAGTTGCGCGTCGCCCTTGTTGATGGGCAGCGCCTGTACGACCTGGATATCGAAAGCCCCGGGCACGAACAGAAAAAAGCGAACATCTACAAAGGCAAAATCACTCGTATTGAACCTAGCCTCGAAGCCGCATTTGTTGATTATGGTGCCGAGCGTCATGGTTTCCTCCCTCTCAAAGAAATTGCCCGCGAATACTTCCCTGCCAACTACAATTCTCACGGTCGTCCAAACATCAAGGACGTGCTGCGTGAAGGCCAGGAAGTGATTGTCCAGATCGATAAAGAAGAGCGTGGCAATAAAGGCGCCGCGCTGACCACCTTTATCAGCCTGGCGGGTAGCTATCTGGTGCTGATGCCGAATAACCCACGCGCTGGCGGTATTTCACGCCGCATCGAGGGTGACGATCGCACCGAACTCAAAGAAGCGCTGGCCAGCCTTGAGCTGCCGGACGGCATGGGACTTATCGTTCGCACCGCTGGCGTCGGCAAATCCGCCGAAGCGCTGCAGTGGGACTTAAGCTTCCGCCTGAAGCACTGGGAAGCCATCCAGAAAGCCGCAGACAGCCGCCCTGCTCCGTTCCTGATCCATCAGGAAAGCAACGTCATCGTGCGCGCTTTCCGCGACTATCTGCGTCAGGATATCGGCGAAATCCTTATCGACAACCCGAAGGTGCTTGAGCTGGCTCGCCAGCACATTGCGGCGCTGGGTCGTCCGGATTTCAGCAGCAAAATCAAACTGTACACCGGGGAAATCCCGCTGTTCAGCCACTATCAAATCGAATCGCAGATTGAGTCCGCTTTCCAGCGTGAAGTGCGTCTGCCTTCCGGCGGTTCTATCGTTATCGACAGCACCGAAGCGCTGACCGCTATCGATATCAACTCCGCACGCGCCACCCGCGGCGGCGACATCGAAGAAACGGCGTTTAATACCAACCTTGAAGCAGCCGATGAAATCGCTCGTCAGCTGCGTCTGCGCGACCTTGGCGGCCTGATCGTTATCGACTTCATCGATATGACCCCGGTTCGCCACCAGCGTGCGGTAGAAAACCGCCTGCGCGAAGCCGTCCGTCAGGACAGAGCGCGCATCCAGATCAGCCATATTTCCCGCTTTGGACTGCTGGAGATGTCGCGTCAGCGCCTGAGCCCGTCGCTCGGGGAGTCCAGCCATCACGTCTGCCCGCGCTGTAGCGGAACGGGTACCGTGCGCGATAACGAATCGCTGTCGCTTTCTATTCTGCGTTTGATCGAAGAAGAAGCGCTGAAAGAGAACACCAAAGAAGTTCACGCTATCGTACCGGTGCCGATTGCCTCTTACCTGCTGAACGAAAAACGTGCCGCGGTAAGCGCGATTGAAACCCGTCAGGCCGATGTGCGCGTTATTATCGTGCCAAACGACCAGATGGAAACGCCGCACTACTCTGTTCTGCGCGTGCGTAAGGGCGAAGAGACCTCCACGCTGAGCTATCTGCTGCCGAAACTGCACGAAGAAGAGATGGCCATGCCTTCTGATGAAGAGCCGGCCGAGCGTAAACTCCCGGAACAACCGGCGCTGGCTGCTTTTGTCATGCCTGACGCGCCTCCGGCTCCGGCCCAGGAAGAGCCAGCCAGAGCCGCGGCTACCGTTGCGCCTGCCGCATCCGCACCGAAGGCGGCAGCGCCGGCGCAGCCTGGCCTGGTTGCCCGCTTCTTCAGCGCGCTGAAAAATATGTTCTCCAGCGAGGAAGAGACTAAACCGGCAGAAGTTCAGGTTGAGAAAAAAGCGGAAGAGAAATCCGAGCGTCAGCAGGATCGTCGTAAACCGCGTTCCAACAACCGCCGCGATCGCAATGACCGCCGCGACAACCGCGACAACCGGGATAATCGCGATAGCCGCGAGAACCGCGATAGTCGTGCCGAGAACAGCGAAGGCCGCGAGTCTCGTGAAGAAAACCGCCGCAACCGTCGTGAGAAGCAGCAGCAGAACGCTGAGCCGCGCGAAATCCGCCAGACAACGGTCGAAGATAGCGAAAAAGGCAAAGCGCGCGACGAGCAGCAGCCGCGCCGCGAACGTAATCGCCGTCGTAACGATGATAAACGTCAGGTTCAGCAGGAAGCCAAAGCGCAAACCCGCGAAGAGCCGGTTGTTCAGGAGAGCGAGCAGGAAGAGCGCGTGCAGACGATGCCGCGTCGTAAACCTCGCCAGCTGGCGCAGAAGGTGCGTATTGAATCCGCCGCCGCTGAACAGGTTGTCGAGCCGGTAGCCGCGCCTCAGGTCGCCGAAGCGCCGGTCGTCCAGCCGGAAGCCGCAGCGCCGCGCACTGAACTGGCGAAAGTCGACCTGCCGGCGGTTGTTGAAACCGCTGCGGAACATGATGAGAACGGTGAAGCCCGCGAATCCAACGGTATGCCGCGTCGTTCACGTCGTTCCCCTCGTCACCTGCGCGTCAGCGGCCAGCGCCGTCGTCGCTACCGTGATGAGCGTTACCCGACGCAATCCCCGATGCCGCTGACCATAGCCTGCGCATCGCCGGAAATGGCGTCTGGTAAAGTGTGGATCCGCTACCCGGTCGTTCGCCCTCAGGACCAGCAGCAGGAAGACGTGCAGGTTCAGGAGTTCTCAACCACTGCGGCTGAGCCCGTCGTCGCGCCAGTGGCTGCCGCTGAGCCGGTTGTCTCTGAAGTGATTGCCCCGGCTGTCGCCGCAGAAAGCGCAGTCGAGCCAGTGGCCACTACCGAGCCTGTGGCGGTGATTAGCGAACCTGAAGTTCCGGTCGTAGAAACCACGCATCCGGAGGCTATCGCCGCCCCGGTTGATGAACAGCCGCAGCTGATTGCCGAAGCCGATGAAGCCGTGGCCGAAGAAGTTGTCGCAGAAGCCGTTGACGTCGTTGCGCAAGAAGCTGTCGAACCGGAAGCTGCGGTCGCTGAACCTGTGGCGGTTGAAGAGACGGCGGTGGTTGTTGAGGAAGCGCCTGTTGTTTCCGAACCGGTGGTTGAACCTGCACCAGCGGCGGAGCCGGTCGTTGCGACTCAACCTGTTGTCACGGCTGCGCCGGTCGTTAAGGTCGCCAATCGTCACGCCACGGCGCCGATGACCCGCGCCCCAGCGCCAGACTACGTACCTGAAGCGCCTCGTCAAAGCGAGTGGGTTCGCCCGAACTTTGATTTTGACGGTAAAGGTTCTGCTGGCGGTCATAGCGCCACGCACAAAGCCGCTGCCGGACCTACTCGTCCGCAGCCCGTAGAGTAACGTCACCTCGACAAGACCGGCCCCCGCGGCCGGTCTTTTTTTATTCCCCTTCCGGACGCTGCATCCCCGCAATCTGCGGCATGACCTCACGCATCAGATCGAGAAACTTACGCAACCGCGTCGGATAGTAGCGCGCCCAGGGATACACCAGGTGTACCGGCAGCGGTGAGGCTCGCCACTGCGGGAACAGCTCCACCAGCCGCCCGGCGGCAATATCGTCCGCTACCGCCCAGCTCGACACAATCGCCGCGCCCAGCCCCGCCAGCGCGGTATTACGCGCCACATGCACGCTATCGGTACTCAGACACGGCGCGATGGCAAAGGTAATAAGCTGCTCATCCACCTGCGACTGCAGCCTCACCTCATGCTGATAGAACGTGCTGATGGCTATCCACGGCAGCAACGACATCTCCTGCGGCGCGCTTAACGGCGGCAAGTTCGCCAGCAGCGATGGGGATGCCACCACGCTGCGGGGAACCTCGGCCAGCAGTACCGATACCGTAGCCGGATCCACCTCGGCCCCCACGCGAATCGCGCAGTCGATACCATCGCTCAGAAAATCGACCGTCTTATCGTTCAGCATCCATTCAACCGCCAGCTGGGGATAGCGCTGCAAAAAATCCACCAGCGGCCCCAGCAGCTGTTGCTGACCAAACGCATGCGGGGCCCGCACCCTTAAAATTCCCACCGGCCGGTCATCGGCGATCCGCAGGTCGTCCTCCAGCGCCAGCCAGGCATCGACGACCTGGCGGGCATGCTGATAACAGCGCTCACCGTCATCGGTCAGCTTCATCGCGTGAGTCGTGCGCAGAATCAGCTTTGCGCCAAGCAGCCCCTCCAGAGACTGAAGCCGTCGACTTACCGTCGCCTGGGTCGTATTCATCTGTACCGCGGCGGCGGAGAGAGACCCGGCCTCCACGATACGAATGAACGTACGCATCAGTTCGATACGATCTATACGCTCTTGCTTCTTTATTTATATTTTGCCTATACGTTTAGCGTATAACCGTTTTACCACCGGGCTATCTACCGCGCCAGCCGGATTACGGGAAAAATAGCGCCATCGCTTCTAAGAGGAATCCACCATGACACCAACTCCACTCACCTCCCGCGCCGCCGGGTGGGTCATTTTCATCCTTGCGCTGGGCGCGGGCTTCAGCGTCGCCTCAATCTATTACGCGCAACCGCTGCTGCCGCTGATGGGGGCTAACCTCCATTTGAGCGTTGAGGGTATGGGTCTGGTTCCGACCCTGACCCAGGCCGGCTACGCGCTGGGCATACTTTTCCTTCTCCCGCTTGGCGACCGCCACGACCGCAGAAAGCTGATCCTGATGAAAAGCGCCGCGCTGGCCGTCCTGTTGCTGCTCTGCAGCCTTACCGGTCAGCTAAGCTCTCTGCTGATTGTCAGCCTGCTTATCGGTATGGCCGCGACCATGGCGCAGGATATCGTACCGGCAGCCGCGATTCTGGCTCCCGCGGGCAAGCAGGGGAAAATGGTGGGTACGGTGATGACCGGCCTGCTGCTGGGGATCCTGCTGTCGCGAACCGTTAGTGGTCTGGTGGGGGCGCTATTCGGCTGGCGGGTAATGTATCAGGCGGCTGCGGTCAGCATCGCGATGATTGGTGTGGTGATGTGGCGCGTGCTGCCGCGCTTCGAAATTCACTCAACCCTCAGCTACCCGCAGCTGATGAAATCGATGGCGCATCTGTGGAAACGCTATCCGGCACTGCGTCGCGCCGCATTCGCCCAGGGATTCCTCTCTATCGCCTTTAGTGCCTTCTGGTCTACGCTTGCGGTCATGCTGTTGGCGCACTATCAGATGGGCAGCGCGGTAGCCGGTGGCTTCGGTATTGCAGGGGCTGCCGGGGCGCTTGCCGCCCCGCTGGCCGGCGGCCTGGCCGACAAGTTCGGCGCAGAAAAAGTCACGCAAATGGGCGCGGCGCTGGTGACGGTTTCGTTTGCCCTGATGTTTTTGCTGCCTGCGCTACCGCCGCATGGTCAGCTAATCCTGATTGCCATCTCGGCCGTCGGTTTTGACCTGGGGCTGCAATCCAGCCTCGTAGCGCACCAGAACCTGGTGTATGGCCTGGAGCCGCAGGCGCGCGGACGCCTCAACGCGCTGCTGTTCACCGGCGTGTTTATTGGGATGTCGCTGGGTTCAGTACTGGGAAGCAAACTGTATGTGCTCGCAGGCTGGAGCGGCGTGGTGACCCTCGCCGTCGTAACCGGTGCGATTGCCCTTGGGATCCGCCTGCTGGAAAGCGCCAGGGTCGTATCGGCGCAGCGAACCGCCAGATAAAGAGCGAACCGTCAGGTAAAAAAAGCCGCTGTGCAATTCCTGCAGAGCGGCTTTTCTTTCATCAGAACAACTCAAACCGTGCGGCGAGCAAACTCTTTCACGCGAAAGCCCAGCAGCAGCAGCGTCGCGAAATAGGCGACAACGCCGGCCACCACGACCACCATCAAGCGCAGCAGGCGGAACGGCATCGTCCCCTGCGACCACTCCGGCATCAGGTACATCACGCCCAGCAGCGCCGCTGACATAATAATCACCGCGATGACCAGACGCAGCAGGAACAGGAACCAGCCCGGCTGAGGCGTAAAAATTTTCTGTTTCCGCAGCTGCCAGTAGAGCAGCGCGGCGTTCAGGCAGGCCGCCAGACCAATCGACAACGACAGACCAGCGTGCTTCAGGGGGCCAATAAAGGCGAGGTTCATCACCTGCGTCATGATCAGCGTGACGATGGCAATTTTCACCGGCGTTTTAATGTCCTGCCGCGAATAGAATCCGGGAGCCAGCACCTTCACGACGATGAGCCCCATCAGCCCGACAGAATACGCCACCAGCGCGCGCTGGGTCATCGCGGCATCAAAAGCGGTAAATTTCCCGTACTGGAATAACGCGACCGTCAGCGGCTTGGCCAGGATCCCTAACGCCACCGCGCTCGGTAGCGCGAGCAGGAAGCACAGGCGTAATCCCCAGTCCATCAAACGGCAATATTCATCGTGATTGCCGCTGGCGAAGCTTTTAGACAGCGAAGGCAGCAAAATGGTCCCCAGCGCCACGCCCAGTACGCCGGACGGAAACTCCATCAGACGATCGGCGTAGTACATCCACGATACGGAGCCGGAAACGAGGAATGAGGCAAAAATCGTGTTAATGATCAGCGAGATTTGGCTGACTGAGACGCCGAGAATCGCCGGGCCCATCTGTTTTACCACCCGCACCGCGCCAGCATCTTTAAGGTTGACCCGCGGCAGCACCAGCATGCCGATTTTTTTCAGATGCGGCAGCTGCCAGGCTAGCTGCAAAATACCGCCAACCGTTACCGCCCACGCCATTGCCAGCATCGGCGGATTAAAATAGGGCGCGGCAAACAGCGCAAAACCAATCATGCTGACGTTCAGGAAGGTCGGGGCAAAAGCAGGCACCGAAAAGCGGTTCCAGGTATTCAGGATGGCGCCCACGAGTGAAGCCAGGGAGATCAACAGAATATAGGGAAAAGTGATGCGCAAGAGCTGCGTGGTCAGGGCGAACTTTTCGGGCGTATTGGCAAATCCCGGCGCGGTGATAGTAATCACCCACGGTGCCGCCAGCATACCGGCGACGGTGACCAGCGCCAGAACCAGCGTCAGCAGCCCCGAAACATAGGCGACGAAAACCCGGGTCGCATCTTCACCCTGCTTGCTTTTATACTCCGCCAGAATCGGCACAAAAGCCTGTGAGAAAGCGCCTTCAGCAAAAATACGCCGTAAAAGGTTCGGGAGTTTAAAAGCAACGAAGAAGGCGTCGGTGGCCATCCCCGCGCCAAAAATACGCGCCACAATCGCATCGCGCGCAAAGCCCAGCACGCGCGAAAACATGGTCATCGAACTGACGGCCGCCAGTGATTTTAAAAGATTCATTAACGTGTTATTCCACAACCCTGGAGTAAAACGCCCGCAAATGCGGGCGCTGGAAAGTGGCGATAGTCTACCGGGTTCATAATGAATTACTACTGTCAGTTGTTACAACGGATTATTCGCTCATCGCTTCGCGCCACAGTTTCTCTATAACGCGCTGAGCAAGCAGCGCCTGCTCGCCGGACGTTTCAGGAACCGTCTGATTTTGCACGCATTCGATAAAATGCCGCGCGCAGCCGGTAAATCCACGCTGCTCAAGGGTGGTCTGCCAGCCAGGGATCGGGCGCTGGATCACGCCGCGCCCCCGCTCCTCCTGCCACTCCCGCATATCCCGGACTTCATATAATCCGCCGTCGGTCACCGCCTGTACCCACTCCCGCTGGCTTCCGGCGCGGCGGTGCATACTGGTGGTTATCTGCATCATTCCGCAACTGAAATGGTGTTCGGCATACAGCATCTCCCCTTGAGCGGTGGTGTGCAGCGTACCGCCGCTTAAACGCGCTTTATCGCCCGCCAGCCATAGCGCGGTATCGACGACGTGCAGATAGTCATCCAACAGCGTGAAGCGCAGATCGTGGCCCACGCTGTCGCTACGGTGCTTATCCATCCGCAGCGACGCAGCGCTCCCGAGCTGGGCCTTCAGCTCGCGATAGAGGGGGGCAAAACGGCGGTTAAACCCGACCATTAGCGTGAGATGACGGCGAGCGGCCAGCTCAACCAGCGCCTCCGCATCGCTGAGTTTATCCGCCAGCGGTTTATCAACGCAGACATGCACTCCGGCATTGAGCAGGCGGGAAACCACTTCATAATGTGAAGCCGTTGAAGTATGCACGAATACGGCATCACACTGCGCCGCCAGCTGTTCCAGAGAATCCGCATAGGGAATACGCCAGGTTTCACAGATACGCAGCGCTTTCTCTTTCCCGGGCGACCACGCCGCCTGTAGCGTCCAGTCATCGGCGGCCCCCAGAACCGGTAACCACGCCTTTTGCGCGATACCGCCCAGGCCAACCACTCCTATACGTAGTTTCGCCGACATGCTTAATCTCCCAGGTGAGCCAGCAGTGAATCGAGACGCGCTTTCAGCTCGGCAACTTCCGCCTCCAGCGCCTCAACGCGCATCTGAAGATCGTCGCCGGGCGGCGACACGGCCTCCACGACGGTAATCAGTGAATCCATATCATCGCAGAACAGATGCATATAGCGGCTTTCACGCTTGCCAGGCTCCCGCGGCAGACGCGCAACATAGGGGCCATCTTCTCGCGAAGCCAGGTTTTCGAGGACGCTTTCAACCTCGGCCATATCGCTGAATTCATGCATTCGCTGCGCGCGACCGCGGAGTTCGCCAGGCGTCTGCGCCCCGCGCAGCAGCAGTGTGGTCACGATAGCGACTTCCGCCGGCGTGAATTTCAGATCGCCGAATTCAGAGTTGCAGAAGCGTTGTTCATACTTGGTCACCCGATTGCCGAAACCGCTGACCGTACGCAAATAATGGCGTTTGACTAGCGTATCGAGCAGATCCTGAACTTCACTTTCGCTGAGCGACATTACCGGTTCACGGTTTGTTTTCTGGTTACAGGCGGTGACCACCGCGTTGACCGACAGAGGGTACTGCTCCGGCGTGGTGACCTGCTTTTCCAGCAGGCAGCCAATGACCCGCGCCTCATGCGCGGTTAACTGATATTTCATGATGTCTCCTTAGCGACCCGGGGTCCAGTCCGGTGTCGTCAACGCCGTCAGTACGTGATCGCGCCACTGCCCATCAATGAGCAGGTAATCTTTGGCGTAACCCTCTTTTTCAAAGCCCAGACGCGCCAGCAAATCGCCGCTGCGCTGATTATGCGGCATATAGTTTGCCATTATGCGATGGATATGTTGCGTGCGCTGCATATAGCGAATGGCCGACGTCAGCGCTTCATACATCAGCCCCTGCCCTTGCCATTTCTCCCCGATGGAGTAGCCGAGATAGCAGGCATGAAACGATCCGCGCACCACGTTCGAAAAATTCGCCACGCCGATGATCTCTTTTTCTTCCGGGTCAAGCAGAGCAAAATAGAACGCCGAGCCCTGCTTATGAAACTCAGAAATCATCGATAAACGCGCCTGCCAGCCGGAAGGATAACAGTGGCTGTCATCGCGCACCGGTTCCCAGGGTTTTAAGAACCCTTTATTTTCCGCGTAATAATCGGCCAGACGCCAGGCGTCACGATCGTGCACCAGCCGAACCACCAGCCGGTCCGTCGTCAAACGCACCTTCGGTACGTTACTGCGATAGCCAAACATTCCCCTCTCCTGTTCCCCTGACGCAATACTTGCTGACTTTACTATACCTGTCCTGCACGGCGGTGTGAAAACAGCAACATACCATTTTCTGCACCATCTCTGCTTTTCGATGAATAGCCTCTATCGTTCTTGCATTTTGATAAAAAAATATTGTCGCGAGCGCGCTGGGAAAATAGCCATTAACCCCGCAAAATGTCAGAGCTTATTCTTATTTTTCCCTGGAGGGGAAATGTCCCGCGTATCGCAGGCAAGGAGCCTGGGTAAATATTTCCTGTTAGTCGATAACATGCTGGTCGTACTCGGCTTTTTCGTTGTGTTCCCGCTTATCTCCATTCGCTTTGTCGACCAGATGGGATGGGCTGCGCTGATGGTCGGGATTGCGCTCGGCCTGCGTCAGCTGGTGCAGCAAGGCTTAGGAATATTTGGCGGCGCCATTGCCGACCGTTTTGGCGCCAAACCGATGATCGTTACCGGTATGCTGATGCGCGCGGCCGGCTTCGCGGCGATGGCCGTCGCCCACGAACCCTGGGTGCTGTGGCTCTCCTGTATTCTTTCAGGCCTCGGCGGCACGCTGTTCGATCCCCCGCGGGCGGCGCTGGTGGTCAAGCTGGTACGCCCGCACCAGCGCGGACGTTTCTTCTCTATCCTGATGATGCAGGACAGCGCAGGAGCGGTGATCGGCGCGCTGCTGGGCAGCTGGCTGCTGCAATATGATTTTCGCCTGGTGTGCAGCGCCGGAGCGGCGCTGTTTATCGCCTGCGCGGCATTCAACGCCTGGTATCTTCCCGCCTGGAAGCTGTCGACGGTCAAAACGCCGGTTCGTGAAGGACTGGGGCGCGTGCTGCGCGACAAACGCTTTGTCACCTATGTGCTGACGCTGACCGGGTATTACATGCTGGCGGTGCAGGTGATGCTGATGCTGCCGATTATGGTTAATGATATTGCGGGTTCTCCGGCGGCGGTCAAATGGATGTACGCCATTGAAGCGACCATTTCGCTAACGCTGCTGTATCCGATTGCCCGCTGGAGCGAAAAGCGTTTTCGCCTGGAGCAGCGCCTGATGGCCGGCCTGCTGATCATGACGCTCGCGATGATGCCAATTGGCCTGAGCAGCAATTTGCAGCAGCTGTTTACGCTGATCTGCGTATTTTATATGGGGTCAATCATCGCTGAACCCGCGCGTGAAACGCTGGGGGCGTCGCTGGCGGATGCCAGAGCGCGCGGCAGCTATATGGGCTTTAGCCGGTTAGGCCTGGCCTTCGGCGGCGCTTTCGGCTACGCAGGCGGCGGCTGGCTGTTCGATGCCGGTAAGGCCGTCGGTCAGCCTGAGCTGCCGTGGCTGATGCTGGGCATTATCGGCCTCGCGACGTTTATTGCGCTGTGGTGGCAGTTCAGTCCAAAACGTTCGGCCTCCGGAATGCTGGAGCCGCGAACCTGATTTGCCGGGCCTTCGTTTCTCCTCCATACTGAATTGAGGATGTTCAGCAACAATGGAGGAGAAACGTGAAGTTATATATCTACGATCACTGCCCGTTCTGCCTTAAAGCCCGCATGATTTTCGGCCTGAAAAATATCCCCGTCGAACTGATTGTGCTCCTGAACGATGATGAATTAACCCCCACCCGAATGATCGGCCAGAAAATGGCGCCAATCCTGCAAAAAGACGATAGCCGCTATATGCCGGAAAGCATGGATATTGTGCACTATGTCGATAAGCTGGACGGCAAACCGCTGCTTACCGGCCCGCGTAATCCGGCGGTGGAAACCTGGCTGCGGAAGGTCAACGGCTACGCGAACCGCCTGCTGATCCCCCGCTTTGCCAAATCCGCGTTTGATGAATTCGCCACGCCAGAGGCGCGCGCCTATTTTGTGAAAAAGAAAGAGGCGGCTATCGGCAGCTTTGCTGACCATCTCGCCCATTCCCCCGGTCTGGTGAAGAACATCAGCGACGATCTGCGGGCGCTGGATAAACTGATTGTCCAGCCGAACGCCGTCAACGGAGAACTCTCTGAAGATGATATTCAGCTCTTTCCTCTGCTGAGGAATCTGACGCTGGTTGCCGGCGTGAACTGGCCGAGTCGGGTGGCCGCCTATCGTGACAACATGGCCAAACAGACGCAGATCAACCTGCTTTCTTCAATGGCTATTTAACCTCAAGGCAGCGGATGGTTTGGCCCTTCGCTGCCGAACGCCTCTTTTTCAGTCTTTTCCGCTAGCACCTCCTGCGCTGGCGGGCCATGCTGCTTTGTGTCAGGATGAACCCATGGCATGACATTAAGGAATCCAATGAAAAAGATGTTTATCGCGGCCGCGCTTATCGTTAGCGGCCTGCTTAGCGCCTGTAATCAGCTCACGCAATATTCCGTGAGCGAGCAGGAAATCAATCAGGCGCTGCAGAAACGTAACCACTTCGCTAAGGATATTGGCCTGCCAGGCGTAGCGGATGCCCATATTGAACTGCAAAATCTTACCAGCGCTATTGGCCGTGAAGAACCAAACAAAGTCACGTTAAGCGGCGTGGCCAATTTAGATCTGAATTCACTTTTCGGGAACCAGAAAGCGACCATCGATCTGAAGCTCAAAGCGCTGCCGGCTTTCAATAAAGAAAAGGGGGCCATTTTCCTGCAGGAGATGGAAGTCGTCGATGCTAAAGTTCAGCCGGAAAAGCTCCAGTCTGTCGTACAGACGCTGATCCCTTACCTGAATCAGTCCCTGCGTAGCTACTTCAATCAGCAGCCTGCCTACGTCCTGCGCGAAGATGCCAGCACCGGTGAAGCGCTGGCGAAAAAGTATGCTAAAGGGATTGAAGTGAAGCCCGGCGAGATTATTATCCCGTTCACCAACTGATAGCTCGGGCGCTGAAGCGCCCGATTTTTTACGGAAGTTGATGCAAAGGAAAACGTTTACGCTTATCCTTAGTGCCCGGCAAAAACAGCCCTGATGACTGAACCTATTAGCCGGAGCCTTCCATGACAGCACAATCCCAGGTATTGAAAATCCGCCGCCCTGACGACTGGCATATCCATCTGCGCGATGACGATATGTTAAAAACCGTCGTGCCTTATACCAGTGAATTTTATGGCCGGGCGATCGTGATGCCGAACCTGGTACCGCCTGTCACTACCGTCGAAGCCGCCCTCGCCTATCGCCAGCGTATCGTTGATGCGATCCCTGCGGGCCATGATTTTACGCCGCTGATGACCTGCTATCTGACGGATACGCTCGACCCGGCTGAGCTGGAGCGCGGATTTAACGAAGGCGTATTCACTGCCGCCAAGCTCTATCCGGCCAACGCTACAACCAACTCCAGCCACGGCGTCACCAGTACGGATGCCATTATGCCGGTGCTGGAACGCATGGAAAAGCTGGGGATGCCTCTGCTGGTTCACGGTGAGGTCACCCATGCTGATATCGATATTTTTGACCGGGAAGCGCGCTTTATTGAAACGGTCATGGAGCCGCTGCGTCAGCGCCTGCCAGGCCTGAAGGTGGTCTTCGAACACATCACGACCAAAGATGCCGCTGAATACGTACGCGACGGTAACGAGCTGCTGGCGGCCACCATCACTCCGCAGCATCTGATGTTCAACCGCAACCATATGCTGGTTGGCGGCGTGCGTCCCCACCTTTATTGCCTGCCGATCCTGAAACGCAATATTCACCAGCAGGCGCTGCGCGAACTGGTTGCCAGCGGTTTTGACCGCGCTTTCCTCGGTACGGATTCCGCTCCCCATGCCCGCCATCGTAAGGAAGCCAGCTGCGGATGCGCAGGCTGTTTTAACGCGCCGACCGCGCTGGGCAGCTACGCCACGGTATTTGAGGAGATGAACGCCCTGCAACACTTTGAAGCCTTCTGCTCGCTTAACGGCCCCCGCTTCTATGGCCTGCCGGTCAATGAAGGCTACGTGGAGCTGGTGCGCGAAGAGAGCCAGGTGGTCGAGAGTATAGCCCTGCCAGGCGACGCGCTGGTGCCGTTCCTTGCCGGGGAAACCGTGCGCTGGACGATGAAAAAATAAATAGCCCGCCCCCTGTTGTAAATCTTCAGAGTGTACTGTATAAATAAACAGTACATTATCCAGGGGGCAATTATGCGTATTGAAGTCTCTATCGCCAAATCAACAGCCTTACCCAACGGCGCCTTAGATGCGCTGAACAATGAACTCTCGCGTCGTATCGAACAGCAGTTCCCCTCTACCTCAAGTCAGGTAACGGTTCGGTACGCGGCTAATAACAATCTGTCGGTTATCGGCGGCCTGAAAGAAGACAAAGACCGGATTAGCGAAATCCTGCAAGAAACCTGGGAAAGCGCTGACGACTGGTTTGTCCGCGACTAGTCAATTAAATTTGCTCCCTCATTGTGCAATTTTTTGCCGGGTCGCCCCGGCTTTTTTATTTTTTTCATAGTCAGACTCTCCCCTATTGCTTTTCCTTAGCACCTTCATAAATAACAATTAACCCTCCCTGATTTGCCTAAAAAATCAGCACATGAGCGCGTATGTGTCTCTATTTCATTTAATTTCTCGAGTTTATTCTTGACTACTGATATAATTAACTTGCTTCAAAAAACACGCATTAAACCTCGAGAACTGTTGTCTTTTAACATATGAATAAGGGGTTATGATGGAAAAGAATAATGAAGTCATCCAGACCCATCCCCTCGTCGGATGGGACATCAGCACCGTTGATAGTTACGATGCGCTGATGTTGCGCCTGCACTACCAAAACCCCGCTCAAGAAAGCAGTAGAGACGCAGAGATTGGCCAGACGCTATGGCTAACGACGGACGTCGCACGTCAGTTTATTTCGATTCTGGAAGCAGGTATTGCGAAGATTGAATCTGGCGAATACCAGGAAAATGAGTATCGAAGGCATTAAAATTTAGCGCTAATGTCAGAATATTCACTTAACAGGCACCCTCGGGTGCCTGAATTATTTTCGGGCTTGTATAACAGCAGGTTGTTAATTACCCTGCTAATAAAGCAATAACCTGGAACTCACCATGCAATACGATCTTATCATTATCGGTAGCGGCTCGGTCGGCGCTGCCGCAGGCTATTATGCGCGGCAGGCAGGGCTCAATGTACTGATGATTGATGCCCATCAGCCGCCGCATCAGGAAGGCAGCCATCACGGCAGCACCCGCCTCATTCGTCACGCCTACGGCGAAGGCGAAAGATATGTCCCCCTGGTACTGCGCGCGCAACAGCTATGGGATGAGTTTGCCGCCGCCAGCGGTGAAGCCGTCTTTGAACGTACAGGAGTAATTAACCTCGGGCCTGCCGGTTCCGACTTTCTGCGCAATGTTGCCAGCAGCGCGCGCGAGTTCCAGCTCAATATCGAAGAAATGGATGCGCAGACGGTGATGACTCGCTGGCCGGAAATTCGTATTCCTGATGATTATCGGGCGATATTTGAACCCGCATCCGGCATACTGCGCAGCGAACTGGCCGTTGAAAGCTGGATCCGTCTGGCACGCGAAGCGGGCGCCGCACAGCTCTTCAACTGCCCGGTGTCGGCCATTCACCACACGCCGAACGGCGTAACCGTCGATACGCTTGATGGTGAGTACAGCGGCAAAAAACTGCTGGTTAGCGCCGGTACCTGGGTTACCCGGCTGATGCCAGAACTCCCTGTCCAGCCGGTACGTAAAATTTTCGCCTGGTTTCAGGCGGATGGCCGCTACAGCAGCAAAAATAATTTCCCGGCGTTTACCGGTGAGTTAGCGAATGGCGATCAGTTTTACGGTTTCCCGGCAGAAGATAACGAATTGAAAATCGGCAAGCATAACGGCGGGCAGCCTATTTCCACGCCGGAAGAACGTAAGCCGTTTGGTGCCGTTGCAACGGACGGCTCTGAAGCTTTTAGCTTCTTGCGTAATGTGTTGCCCGGTATCGGCGGCTGCCTGCATGGCGCATCCTGTACCTATGACAACACCGCCGACGAGGACTTTATCATTGATACGCTGCCCGGCCAGCCGGATACGCTATTGATTACCGGCCTGAGCGGACACGGCTTTAAGTTCGCACCGGTACTCGGTGAACTGGCCACACGGTTCGCGCTTGAAGAACCCTTTGGGTTTGATCTATCCCCGTTTTCACTGGCGCGGTTTAAGAAATAATCGCCCGCCGTACAACCTGACAACCACGCTAAAGAAACGGCCTCGCTTGAGGCCGTGAATGATGAGAGAGATGATGCGTCGCCTGTTCGAATTACTGGTTAACAACGTCCGCGAACATTTTATGATTTATCTGGCGCTGTGGCTTCTGCTGGCGTTTATCGATCTTATCTGGCTATGGTTTTTCTGAAGGCTCAGGATCCGGGATCCCCAGCTTCGTATTCAACCGACCGCGAGATTTATTAAAGATCTTATTGCCATTCTCGCGGCCGGCGCGCAGTTTTCGCTGCTCCTCTTCCGGCAGCTTATGCTCTTCCATGCAGGCTTCGCTACAGCAGCCGGCGAATTTCTCCGCGCAGGCAGGACACTGAATAAACAGCAGGTGGCAACCATCGTTCAGGCAGTTGGTATGGCTGTCGCAGGGAGCGCCGCACTGATGGCAATGGGCGATAACATCATCTGAGATACGCTCTCCCATACGCTCATCGAATACAAAGTTCTTACCGACAAAGCGAACCGGCAGCCCCTGTTCGCGCGCGCGTCGCGCGTATTCGATAATCCCGCCCTCAATATGCGAGACCTTAGTGAACCCATTGTGCTTCATCCACGCGCTGGCTTTTTCGCAGCGGATACCGCCGGTGCAGTACATCACGATATTTTTATCTTTATGTTCCTGCATCATCTCAACGGCCTTCGGCAGCTGGTCGCGAAACGTATCCGCCGGGATCTCCAGCGCATTCTCGAAATGGCCGACCTCATATTCGTAATGGTTACGCATATCAATAAAGACCGCATCCGGGTCGTCCAGCATCGCGTTGACTTCCGCAGCCTTTAAATAATCGCCCACGTCCGATGCATCAAACGTCGGATCGTCAATCCCATCCGCGACGATCCGATCGCGTACCTTGAGACGCAGAACCCAGAAGGATTTACCGTCATCATCGAGGGCGATATTCAGGCGCAGACCATTCAGGGCGGGATCAAAAGCGTATAAGAATTCGCGCAGCGCATCGACCCGGCTTTGCGGAACGCTAATTTGCGCGTTAATACCTTCGTGAGCCAGATAAATTCGGCCAAAAACGTTCAGCTTAGTCAACGCAATCCACAGCGCATCGCGCGTGGCTTTTGGGTCGATAATAGTGAAATATTTATAAAACGAGATCGTCGTGCGCGGCTCGGTCTCAGCCAACATTTGCGCCTTTAACGTCTCATTTGAAATGCGGTTATGTAACACTGGCATGGTGTACCTGCTCGGCATAGTCAATGAGTAAAATAAACGGCGGGCATCATATAGCAAACACGCTTAATTTACATCCCCACATTTTGCGCTACATTTTTCTCACCCATATTTGCTTGCGTTAACATTAAATGCCATCTGCGGCCGGTATTTTGGCTGAGGCATAAAAAAATGCGATAATAGAACACGTTGCTTAATTAAACAGGTATGAGATGACCCATTTACCTAAATTTTCCGCAGCGTTGCTGCACCCGCGTTACTGGTTGCTTTGGCTCGGGATCGGCCTGCTCTGGTTGGTTGTTCAGCTGCCTTATCCGCTGATTTATCGCCTCGGAACCGGTCTTGGCCGCCTCGCCATGCGGCTAATGAAGCGCCGGGCCAAAATAGCCAACCGGAATCTGGAGCTCTGTTTTCCCGATAAGAGCGAGCAAGAGCGTCACCGCATGGTCGTGGCAAACTTTGAATCCGTCGGCATGGGGTTAATGGAAACCGGCATGGCCTGGTTCTGGCCGACGAAGCGTATTGCGCGCTGGACTGACTCCATCGGCGTCGAGCATATCCGTGATGTTCAGGCGCAAAAGCGCGGCATTTTGCTGATTGGCATTCATTTCCTCACGCTGGAGATGGGCGCGCGCATGTTCGGTATCAACGAGCCGGGCATTGGCGTTTATCGTCCAAACGATAACCCGGTTATCGACTGGCTGCAGACATGGGGGCGCCTGCGCTCCAACAAAGACATGATCGATCGTAAAGATCTGAAAGGCATGATCCGCGCGCTGAAAAAGGGTGAAGTGATCTGGTATGCGCCGGATCACGACTATGGCCCGGCCGCCAGCGTATTTGTGCCGTTTTTCGCCGTTGACCAGGCCGCGACCACCTCGGGCACCTGGATGCTGGCAAAGATGTCTAAAGCCTGCGTTGTGCCGTTCGTGCCGCGCCGTAAACCGGACGGTAAAGGCTATGAGCTGATTATCCTGCCGCCGGAGTGCGATCCGCCGCTGGACGATGCGGAGACTACCGCCGTCTGGATGAACAAAGTGGTAGAGAAGTGCATATTGATGGCGCCGGAACAGTATATGTGGATGCATCGCCGCTTTAAAACGCGTCCTGAAGGCGTTCCTTCTCGTTACTAGCGCCTCCCGGCGCGCGGTCGCGCAATGACTCCGCATCTGAATCCGGATGCGGGGTAAGCCCCACCGTTCAGGTCCCTCCTTTAGCTTTAAAAGCTCTCCTCCATTGCGGCAACCATTTCTCAGGCGCATAATTAGCAGGCTCATATTTTCAATTATTTGACCTGCGCGGCAGGCCAGTGGAATCCTATGCCCTCTGCTGATACCCCCATTAACTGGAAACGTAATCTCACCGTCACCTGGCTCGGCTGCTTTTTAACCGGCGCCGCCTTTAGCCTGGTGATGCCGTTCCTCCCGCTCTACGTCGAACAACTCGGCGTAACCGGCCATAGCGCCCTCAATATGTGGTCAGGGCTGGTTTTCAGCATTACCTTTTTATTTTCCGCCGTGGCCTCCCCCTTCTGGGGCGGTCTCGCGGACCGCAAAGGGCGCAAAATTATGCTGCTGCGCTCGGCCCTCGGTATGGCAATCGTTATGCTGCTGATGGGCCTGGCGCAGAATATCTGGCAGTTTCTGATCCTGCGCGCGCTGTTAGGTCTGCTCGGCGGATTTATTCCTAACGCCAATGCGCTGATAGCGACGCAAATTCCCCGTCATAAGAGCGGCTGGGCGCTGGGGACCCTCTCTACCGGGGCGGTCAGCGGCGCGCTGCTGGGGCCGCTGGCCGGCGGTTTCCTGGCCGATCACTGGGGATTGCGTACCGTCTTCTTTATGACGGCAGGCGTGCTGTTTATTTGTTTCTTATTTACCCTTTTTCTCATCCGCGAAAATTTTGTCGCCGTCAGTAAAAAAGAGATGCTCAGCGCGAAAGACGTTTTCACGTCGCTTAAAAATCCGAAGCTGGTGCTGAGTCTGTTTGTGACATCGCTGATTATCCAGGTGGCTACCGGTTCCATCGCGCCGATTTTGACGCTTTACGTGCGCGATCTCGCCGGCAACGTCAGTAATATTGCGTTTATCAGCGGCATGATAGCTTCAGTCCCCGGTATTGCCGCCCTGCTTAGCGCCCCTCGCCTCGGTAAACTCGGCGACCGTATCGGTCCGGAAAAGATCCTGATCGTTGCGCTGGTGATTTCTGTCCTGCTCCTGATTCCCATGTCGTTTGTCCAGACGCCGCTGCAGCTGGGGATCCTGCGCTTCCTGTTAGGCGCCGCCGACGGCGCGCTGCTGCCGGCAGTGCAAACGCTGCTGGTGTACAACTCCACCAGCCAAATCTCGGGCAGAATATTCAGCTATAACCAGTCGTTCCGCGATATCGGTAACGTCACAGGCCCGCTCATCGGCGCATCGGTTTCCGCCAACTACGGCTTCCGGGCAGTCTTTTTAGTCACCGCCGGTGTGGTGCTGTTCAATGCGGTTTACTCGACCCTGACCCTCGGTCGCTCCCGCCGCCCCCGGGCAACGGACAATCCGGGTTCCGGCACGCATTCGGTAAATTAATGTCCGTGTGGCGTTCACCTCCTTGACGCATTGCCAACCGCCTTCTATAGATTGAATCGTGTTCATTTCTATTCATCTTAGGAGGTTAGCCATGCCAAAGGATTCGATGTTCTATGCCACGCTTGAAGAAGCAATCGATGCAGCCCGCGAGGAGTTTCTGGCTAATAATCCCGATAGCGACGAAGAGAGCGCCAGCATTGAGCAGCTAAATATCCAGAAGTACGTACTCCAGGACGGTGATATTGCCTGGCAGGCCGAATTTTTCGCCGACGAGGATGAACAGGGCGAATGTCTGCCGGTCCTCAGCGGTCAGGCTGCGCAGAGCGTCTTTGACGGCGATTATGATGAGATTGAGCTTCGCCAGGAGTGGCTGGAAGAAAACACGCTGCATGAATGGGATGAAGGCGAGTTTCAGCTTGAACCCTCTCTCGATACCGAGGAGGGCCAGGCTGCCGCCGATGAATGGGATGAACGCTAATTAGTTATACGGGCCATGGCTGGCGTCAAGCGGCAGCAGTAGCGTATCAAACACCAGCGAAAAGGGCAGATCGAGAATAGTGATATAGCGCCATGCTGAATCACGAACATCCCACTGAACGCCGGGATAGTACTGGTTTCCATGGCCCTGGCCAGGCACTGTGCGGCTGATAATACTCCCGCAGCCGCTGAGAAACAGCGCCATTGCGATAACCAGTAAAACTCTCATCAACAACCTCGATTTTCAGGTAAAAAAATACCGGCACCATTGCCGGTATTTTCCTTAACGTACGGCTTACTTCGTTTTTAACGCCAGCGGATTCAACGTCAGCTGCTGATAGGCGCCGACCCACGAAGAGTATTTCTCCGGCGCGGCCCACACGCGATAGTGCAAGCGTGACATCGTGACCGGGTCGCTCAGCAATACCAGACGACGATCGCGGTTTAGTTTATCCGGCGTCTCGTTCAGCGCCTGCTCAACGTGACGTTCGCGAGCGATATCCAGAATATGCCCGTGACGGTGGCGCGCGGTGGCCATCGCCGTTGCCAGCGCGTTAAACGACGGGTTAAATACCGCATGCATAAAGCCGTCGTCCAGCGAACGCTGACGGTTGAGCGTCAGATAAGCGTCAGTATCTTTAAGCACCTGCGGCGGGGAGTACTCTTCCGGGATCAGGAACAGCTTCCAGCGTTTAGTGCGCAGGCCGATGGTGGCGCGGCTGGAAATGGCCGACACGAACGGCGACAGAATCAGTGACACCACAATCGGCGCCAGCCAGAACAGGAAGCGCAGATCCAGCCATGCCATGCCCACCGCCCAGACCAGACCCAACAGCATCTGCGAGCCGTGACGCATAAACGCTTCGCCCCACGGGGTAGAGTCGTCATCACGCTGCGGCGAGTTCCACACCACTTCCCAGCCGAGGAACGCGCTGACCACAAACACGGTATGGAACAGCATACGCACCGGCGCCAGCAGCACCGAAAAGAGCACCTCCAGCAGCAGAGAAAGGGTCACGCGGATAAATCCGCCGTACTCTTTTGGCCCTTTACACCACACCAGGATAATACTCAGCAGCTTCGGCAGAAACAGCAGCACCATGGTGGAAGCAAACAGGGCAATGGCCAGCTCCGGACGCCACTGCGGCCAGACCGGGAACAGCTGCCGCGGCTGCAGAAAGTACTGCGGTTCGGTCAACGCATGCACCACCTGCAGGGCAGTTGAGAGCGCAAGGAACATAAACCACAGCGGCGCCGACAGGTATGACATCACGCCGGTCAGGAACACCGCGCGGTGAACCGGGTGCATCCCTTTAACCAGGAACAGGCGGAAGTTCATCAGGTTCCCCTGACACCAGCGGCGATCGCGCTTCAGCTCGTCCAGCAGGTTCGGCGGCAGCTCTTCATAAGATCCGGGGAGATCGTAAGCAATCCAGACCCCCCATCCGGCGCGACGCATCAATGCGGCTTCGACGAAGTCGTGCGACAGAATGGAACCCGCGAAGTTACCCTCACCCGGCAGCGGCGCGAGGGCACAGTGCTCAATAAACGGTTTCACCCGGATAATGGCGTTGTGTCCCCAGTAGTGCGACTCACCCAGCTGCCAGAAGTGCAGCCCTGCGGTAAACAGCGGGCCGTAGACGCGGGTGGCAAATTGCTGACAGCGAGCATACAGCGTATCCATGCCCGACGCGCGAGGCGATGACTGGATGATACCGGCATTCGGGTTCGCTTCCATCAGGCGCACCAGGCCGCTCAGGCACTCACCGCTCATGACGGAGTCGGCATCCAGCACCACCATGTAGCTATACTGGCTACCCCAACGGCGGCAGAAGTCATCAATGTTACCGCTTTTGCGCTTCACGCGGCGGCGGCGGCGGCGATAGAAGATCTGCCCTTCGCCCTGCACTTCGGCAATGAGCTCCATCCACGCCTTTTGCTCTGCCACGCAGATATCCGGGTTGTAGCTATCGCTCAGGATATAGACATCAAAGTGCTCGGCGTTGCCGCTGGCCTTTACCGACTCCCAGGTCGCACGCAGGCCGGCGAATACGCGGTCAACGTCTTCGTTGCAGATCGGCATGATCAGCGCCGTGCGATGCTCCGGGTTCAACGGCTCATTCCCGACGGTGGAGGCTGAGATACTGTACTTATCACGCCCGATGAGCAGCTGCAGGAAGCCCATCAGCGCGGTCCAGAATCCCGCTGAGACCCAGCAAAAAAGCACGGCGAACAGGATCAGGATCCCCGACTGCAGCACATAGGGCAGCAGTTGCATAAAGGAGATCCACAGGTTCTGCCCCACCATATCCGCCGGGTTAATCAGCGCCCAGCCCTGGTAGGGCAAAATGGTTTTCATGTACCACGTCGCCACCACGGTCTGCGCCAGCGTCAGCAGCAGAAGAATGTAGCGGCGGATAGAGCCGACGGTACGCCATTTCTGCTCGCTCTCCTGCTCTTCCTGGCTCAGGCGAGAAAGATAGCGCGGCGTCACGTCGCGTCCGCGCAGCCGATCCCAGAAGCGCCCGACCGGGTTAGTCCGCCAGGGGTCCGGAAACATGGAGGAGCGTTTTGCTTTCGGCATGGCGTTGAGCTGAGTGCGCCCTTCGTCATCCTTAACCAGCTGGTTACCGGCCAGTGAATCTGGCCAGCTGTGTTCCAGCCGCGATTTTACCGACCCCAGTGGGGAGTCGTCTTCGCGGTGGTAAACGTGATGTTCAGCGTCCAGTGCTTGATGTACGGCCTGCAGACTTGCGTCAGGTAACGCGCGTTTTTCTGCATCCGACAGCGGCAATGCGTCGATGTACTTCGTTATCTTATTCATTGGCAGGCAGCTGATAGCTCCAGGTTTCGCTCAGCGTCTGGTCGGTATTGACCAGGGCTGCTCGCATATCCGTGGTTTTCTTAGGATCTTTCACTTTGACGCGCAGGATCATACGCCAGCCTTTCGTTACTGGGTTGTAGCGCACGGTATTTTCGACGATTTCAGCGTTATCGCCGATGCTGGCCTGGGCAGTCACTGGCGTATCTGCGGGCAGCTTTTTCATCTCGGCGCCGGTGAAATCGACAATAAAGGCAATGGTGCCATCAGGCTGGCGGATCAGGTTCGATTGCTTGACGTCGCCGGTAGAACGGCGGGTCTGCATAACGTAAGCGTTATCCGGCGCATGCAGTTTGTCTTCGTCACGGCTGAAAGTGATGGTGTATTTGAAGTTCATCTCTTTGCCGGGTTCCGGCAGCTGATCCGGCGTCCAGTAGGTGACGATGTTATCGTTGGTTTCATCGTTGGTCGGGATCTCGACCAGTTCGATTTTCCCTTTGCCCCAATCACCTTTCGGCGTAATCCACGCGCTTGGGCGCAGGTCGTAGCGGTCGTCGAGGTCTTCAAAACGAGAGAACTGACGGCCGCGCTGCAGCAGGCCAAACCCCTGCGGGTTTTCCATTGCGTAGCTGCTGACGGCCAGGTGTTTCGGGTTATTGAGCGGACGCCAGATCCACTCACCGTTACCGGCAAGAATGGACAGCCCGTTGGAGTCGTGCAGCGCCGGGCGGTAGTTGGTGGTCGGAGACGGCTGATGCGGCCCGAACAGGAACATGCTGGTTAACGGCGCCACGCCCAGTTTACCGACTTTGTCACGCAGATAGACCTTAGACTGCACGTCCACCACGGTATCGCGACCGGGCATGATCACAAAGCGATAGGCGCCGGTTGCGCGCGGGGAATCAAGCAGCGCATAAATCGTCAGGCGTTTATCGGTGGCTTTAGGGCGCTCAATCCAGAACTCACGGAAGCGCGGGAACTCTTCTCCGGACGGCAGCGCGGTATCGATAGCCAGTCCGCGGGCAGAAAGCCCATATACCTGGCCCTGACCGAGCACGCGGAAATAGCTGGCTCCGAGCATGCTGACGATCTCATCGTTCTTGTCTTTGCTGTTGATCGGATACAGAACCTTAAAGCCCGCAAAACCGAGGTCTTTAACCGTGTCTTTATCGTGCTGAACGTTGCCAAAATTAAAATAGTCCGGGCTATATTTAATTTTACGTACGCTGGTTGCCGTCACTTCATTAATGGTGACCGGCGTATCGAAATACATTCCCTGGTGATAAAACTCGAGCTTGAACGGGCTTTTCAGATTATTCCAATAGGCTTTGTCGTGATTAAACTGAATTTGCTGATAGTCCGCATACTTCATGTCGCGGAAGGCAGAGGGCAGGTTACTTTTAGGCGCTTCAAAGCCTTTGCCGGCTAACGTTTGTGCCTCTTTTGCGACGTCATCAATGCTGAATGCCCATGCAGATGAAGTACACAGGGACAACATTACGGCTGCGCTTAACCAACGCATTTTCATCATCTGTGGTTTATGTTTCATATAAGTAAGCACTTCCCCCTTTGTGTGCTTAAATCGATCCGATCTATTTTAATGGAAACTCAGGCATTCCGACAACATAATCCCTGCATTGTTCGGCATCGCGGCACAGGGAATACACAGTTACTGCCCCGTTTGCACTTTGCGTGCTTATCCTGGAGACAGTTAACCAGAGTTCATGTAGGGTTGCAGAGAATTTAAACGTTATCACGTTGAGTGATAAGACGAATTGTCTGAGAATGTAGTGATATTGTATGAATAATACTCCGGTACAGCGTGAATATTTTTTCGATAGCATCCGCGCCTGGCTGATGCTATTGGGCATCCCTTTTCACATTTCGCTCATATACTCCAGCCACAGCTGGCATGTTAACAGCGCCGAGCCCTCGTGGTGGCTGACGTTATTTAACGACTTCATCCATGCCTTTCGCATGCAGGTCTTCTTTGTGATTTCCGGCTATTTTTCCTACATGCTTTTTCTGCGCTATCCGCTGAAAAAATGGTGGAAAGTACGCGTTGAGCGCGTCGGCATTCCCATGTTAACGGCGATCCCGCTCCTGACCCTGCCGCAGTTTATTATGCTGCAGTACGTCAACGGTAAAGCGGATAACTGGCATACGCTGTCAGGCTATGACAAGTTCAACACCCTCGCCTGGGAGCTGATCTCTCATCTGTGGTTTTTGTTGGTGCTGGTGGTCCTGACGTCGCTGGGCGTGGTGATGTTCAAATGGCTGACGCGACCGCGTTCTGCCGCTGCGCCCACCTTTGGTGACACCGTCACATTAGGCCAGCTGTCGATGATTTTTCTCGCTCTGGGCGTGCTGTATGCGGTCATTCGCCGCACTATTTTTATTCTCTATCCGCCCATTCTCAGCAACGGTCTGTTCAACTTTATCGTGATGCAAACGCTGTTCTACCTGCCTTTCTTTATCCTGGGCGCCCAGACGTTTATTAACGCGCGGCTGAAGACGATGTTCACGACTCCCTCGCCGTGGTGCTTTGTGGCGGCTTTACTGGGATTTATCGCCTACCGACTGAATCAGCAGTACGGCTCGGGCGATGGCTGGATGTACGAAACGGAGTACATGATTACGATGGTGCTGGGGCTATGGATGGTCAACGTGGTCTTTTCGCTTGGCCACCGTTTGTTGAATTTCCAGTCCGCGCGGGTGACCTACTTCGTCAACGCATCGCTATTTATCTACCTGGTGCACCACCCTCTGACCCTGCTCTACGGGGCATGGATAACCCCGGTCATTCAATCAAATACCCTTGGATTTATCACCGGGCTGGTTTTTGTTGTCGGGATTGCACTGGTGCTGTATGAAATTCATCTGCGGATACCGCTGTTGCGCTTTCTTTTTTCCGGAAAATTCCAGCAAAAGACGGCTAAGCCGCAAATTTCCGCCAGTTAAAACAGGGAGCTGCTGTGTGGAACGCACATAGCAGCGCTATTTTTGCGCAAACAACAGCTGAAAGACATCGCGGTACAGGCTCTCCATCGCCGCTTTATCTACCGTCGGGGCCGTCGCCAGGTCGCAACGGTATGCCGCCCCTTCCGTTAATATCGCGATAAATTCGCAGGCGACGCTAATTTGCTCCGCGGTCATCTCAGGATGATAGTGGCGGGTAAGCCGTCCGCCCTCCTCTTTCAGGCGACGATCGGCCTGGATCATAATTTCACGCAGGCGCGGATTTCGGGACGCCTCGGCGTTAATTTCCATCAGCAGATAATTATCGTTTTTCGTAGACTCGGTCGCGGGGAGCACGCCGGCTAAAACTGAAGCCATGCGGGCTAAATCATGATTCCCGGCAACCATTTCACCCACTCTGGCATTCACGATCTCGCTGACGATAACTTCGATGATCTCTTCTTTGCTGGCGAAAACGCGATATAGCTGGCCTACGCTAAGGCCAGCCTGACGCGCAATATCCGCTACGGAGGCGCCATGCAGGCCCTTTTCCGCGAAACATTTTTGTGCCGCGGCAACAATTTCCATCCGGCGAAGCCGTTGTTTCTGTAGAACCTTCCCTTCAGTCACCGATGACTCTCCCGTTATGATAGTTTCCCGCCTTTGCAGGAAACTATCATATCTTATTCTGATGGCCGAGTTGCGCGCGACTCGCCTCGAGTAATTGGGTATAGATGCCGGCGGTTTCGCTATCAAAACAAACGAAATAAACGCGCTCCAGCGGATTGTAGCGAGTGAGAAAGGCAGTTACCGTCCGCACGGCTATCTCCGCGGCGGCCTGTTTAGGGTAACCATATACGCCGGTGCTGATAGCAGGAAATGCGATGGATCGGTAATTATTTGCCGAGGCCAGCAGCAGGCTATTTTTGTAAACGTCAGCCAGTAATTCCGCCTCCTGCCTGTCACCGCCGTGCCAGACCGGCCCTACGGCGTGAATCACCGCGCTGGCGGGCAGATTTCCTGCCGCCGTAATCACCGCATGACCCGGCGGACACTCTCCCTGCTGTTGCCGCACAACTTTACAGGCAGCCAGCAGTTCCGGCCCTGCCGCGCGGTGAATCGCCCCGTCCACCCCGCCGCCGCCAAGCAGCGACGGATTAGCCGCGTTGACGATAACATCGACCTCAAGCCTGGTAATATCGCCGAGAACCACTTCAGGTTGAACAGCCATTTCTCCTCCTGTCGGCATACGTCTTGAAAGGAATACAGGAGGATAATATGGCACGATAGCCCCCGGGGCGAAAGTCCGGGGGCAGAGGGTTACCGATAATCAACATCCAGAATGGCGAGGGTCCGTTGCGGATTAATATAGCGTAATTGCGCAGAACGGATATTTTCGTTGCGGATATTCCCTTTCTCAAGCTGCTGAGCGGAAATTTTAATCGTCTCCGCCCGCGGGCAATCCATAATAACCTGATTATTGATTGCATCGAGCTGGCAGGGTGCTTCCACCACCCGTCCGTAAAAATGGACGACGCCAGCCACGGTCTGTTCGGCGATCGCAGGGCTAATAAACGAGGGTAATATAAACAGGGCTGCAAGCGAAGCATATCTAATTGTTTTCATTATAAAACTCCTCTGCATATCGGTATAGCTACTGAAGAGCACCAGCCATCCATGAGTGCGACGAGTTAATTTTTTTTACTTCAATTTAATTATATTAACAATTTAAAAACAAAAAATATCATTTGTTTAAATGTGCTAACAAAATCGATTCACTAACTCCCGGTACAGTTAAAGTTGCGGATATATAAGGAGAAACAAAATGGCGGGAAGATTTATGATGAGGTAATACATGGCAGCAAAAACAGCCAAAGAGCCCGACGGGCTCTTTGGTGATGAAAAGTGGGATAGGTTAAAAAGATTCGCGACTTTGATTAGCCAGAGATTTATTTTTCTCCGCCCGGGTCGCCAGCCACAGGCCGCTATTTTTCATGGCATAGCCAAATACCAGGCCCAGCGCGAGTGAAGGCACAACTAAACGCCAGTCGCCGCCGGCGGCAAACGTCGCACACGCGCCGATAAAAGTACCCGGCACAAAAGAGAGAATCAGCTGACGCGCCTGGATACACATCAAAAACGCCACGACGCCGGTCATGATATAGCTAACCACTTCCAGCTGCGGCGCCAGCGCGCTACCGTGAATAATCACCAGCGCCCACACCACGCCGCTCATGACCGTACAGGTCGAAATAAGCAGCCCTTTTAACCCACCTTGCGGACAGGCAAAGTAAGCCGTACAGCCGAGGAAACCTGCCCAGCTCAGCAGACCCAATGCGACCGCCACCCATCCCCAGATACCGGAGAGAATGCCCGTCGTTAATGCGATTGCGAAGAGTATGTTCATGGCGCGTATCATAGCAGAAACGCGCCCGTCAAATGCGACACAGAGCACACTAAATGAAATTCAGAATATTTTGTTGCAACTAAATTGTGACCTTAATCACAATTTATTGCTCATTTTCTTCCTGCAGCTCATCCCACATGGCGGAGAGGGCTTCACGAGTCAGCGGGGCCATGGCGCGCCAGAACGGCGTGGTTGCATGGGCTTCAACTTTGCCCAGGAACTCGCCGCACCACGGCAGAATATACTCAGCGAAAAGGGTTTCCAGAACGTCGCTTTCATTTTCCGGCGCGTGATCTTCCAGCCACGAAGCGGCCAGCAGCAAGGAGCCTAAATGATCCGCGGCGCCCTCCCCCGTGGGGACACCATGCGCGCTGAGGAAAGTACGAACGTCAGCTTCCGTAGCGCCTTCTACCCATGCGCTACGGTAAGGCGCCACGCGGCACTCTTCACCGACAAACAGCGCGTTGTATTCGGCGGCCAGAGACGGCATATCGCAGCTTTTTTGCAGACGCTCCAGCAGTTCATCCTGCTCCAGCGGCCAGCTCGCTGCCAGCTTCCCTTCGCGAATAAGGGTAAACAGCGGCACCAGCAGCGGGTCCTGCGGCTGACGATAATAGAGAGAGCCCAGCACGCGGCAGAGGATTGAAAACTCGTTCATTCATTTATTCCAGTTATTCAAATTAAAGTTCAGCAAACTCAGGAATCGCAGGCATCCCACGCGATTCAAGAAAATTAAGCAGACGCCGCGGCGTCACGTTAAGAATTCGCTCTTCCGGAAAATCAACAGCATCGAGGATTTTGCGACATTCGCTAAATTCACCAAGCGTGAATGCCGTATGGGAATCCGAGCCCAGCGCAACCCAGCCGCCGGCATCGCGTACGGCCGCGGCAACGGCACGGCAGTTATCTTCGCTGCCAATGCGCGACGAAACAAAGGATGAGTTATTGATTTCCAGCGCCACGTGGTGCTTCGCCGCTGCCGCGGCAATGGCCGGGATATCAACGGGAAACTTAGGATTACCCGGATGGCTAATGATATGCACCGCGCCGCTCGCTATCGTGGCGATCATCGCTTCGGTATGCGTTGCTTTATCCTTTGGAGGGAACACCGGCTCGTGAAAACCGGCAATGATCAGGTCCAGCGAGTTGAGCATCGGGCCGGTACAGTCAATTTCGCCCTGGGTATTTTTGATATTGGCTTCGATACCGCGCAGGATACCAACGCCCTCCACCAGCCGCGGCCAGATACGCATATTAATAAAATGCCAGTAGTGAGGCGCATCGGCCATATCGGGCCCGTGGTCGGTAATAGCAAAGAGTTTGATCCCCTTGCGCTTTGCTTCTGCAATATAATCGTGCAGGGTACTGTAGGCGTGGGTGCTGGCGACGGTATGCATGTGCAGGTCAACAGGATACATCACAATCTCCTTCTCTGTTTGTGGCAAGAATAGCAGGAATCTGCGCCTGTGATCAGCAAAAACCCCGCTCACGCGGGGCTGTCGCTTAGTATCCCAGCTGGCGATCGACCTGCCCGCTGACCGTTTGACCTCGTTCTAACTGACCGATGGTTTTGGCGATATAAGCCATGGCTTCCAGTGGCCGGGTGACGGCGGCAACATGCGGCGTCATCGCCACTCGCGGATGCCGCCAAAGCGGGCTCGCTTCAGGCAGCGGTTCGCGGCTGTACACATCCAGCATCGCGCCTTTCAACTTGCCGCTATTCAGCGCGTCCAGCAGATCGTCTTCCACCACATGAACACCGCGAGCCAGATTCAGCACGTAGCTGTTTTCCGGCAGCTGCGCCAGGCGCGCGCTATTAATAATTCCAACGGTTTCCGCCGTGTTGGGCAGCAGGTTTATCAGCACTCGTGTTCCGTTGAGGAACGCATTCAGCTCCTCTTCTCCGGCAAAGCTGGTGACCTGCGGCCAGGATTTGCGGCTGCGGCTCCAGATGCGTAACGGAAAACCCCAGCTTTGCAGGGCTTCGGCCACTTTCGCGCCAAGCACGCCCGCGCCCATAATGCCGATGGTGAAATCTTCACGCTGATACTCCTCCAGCGGCTGCCACCGCGCCTCTTGTTTTAATGCCTGATAGTCATCAAAACGACGGAACCAGTGCAACACCTGGCTCACCGCGTATTCTTGCATCTGCAGCCCCATGCCGGTGTCTTCCAGACGGAACAGCGGAGTTGACAGCGGCAGCATTTCCGGGTGTTCCCGCAGTTTGCTGAGGATTGAATCGACGCCGGCGCCCAGGGCAAAGACGGCTTTAAGCTGGCGGCCCTGGAGCATTTCTACCGGCGGATGCCAGACCAGCGCATAGTCAGCGGGTTGATTATCTCCGGGTTTCCACTCGCGGACGCGCGAGCCGGGCAGCTGTTTTTCCAGTTCCGTAATCCAGAAAGGGGTGTCGAACGTGGGGTGGTAAAAGATGATATCCATAAAGGCTCCTGATAGCCGACGCTGCTGGCAGGTTAGGTTAGCGTCGCGTTTTACTCGTTGTTTTCTATTGGATTGCCAGCATAGCAAATTTCATTCGCCGAGCGTGCGAAAAAGGGAATGGCGATAAAAAAATCGATTTTCGCCCATTTAGGGAGCAAGTTGCTTGAAGTTTGGCTAAACGCGCGATTTTTTAAAAAAGTTGATTGACGGGAGATACGTATTTCCCTAAATTAGCGCCCGTTCCCGGCAACAACGGGAAAGACAATATGGTGAGGTGTCCGAGTGGCTGAAGGAGCACGCCTGGAAAGTGTGTATACGGCAACGTATCGGGGGTTCGAATCCCCCCCTCACCGCCATATTTTAAGAAGAGCTCGTACGCAAGTACGGGCTTTTTTTTTCGCATATAGCACCCCGTCCGGTAGCCCGGACAGATGCGCAGCATCGCCTCCGGGAAATTCTGCTACTCCATGCTCTTCTCCCGGGGGCGGCGCGATGCGCGTGCCCGGGCTACAGTACCGCAGATTGCCGATAGCCCGTAGCCCGGGTAAGGCGTTTACGCCGCAACCCGGGGAATATGCCGTGAGGTGGTATTGCTGTGGCTTCTTCCCGGCTTGCGCTGCGCTTAGCCGGGCTACCGGGCCGCAGATCGCCGGTAATCCGAGCCCGGACAGGCGCATCGCGCCGCCGCCGGGATTGTGGCAAATGCTAATCCTCTTCCATCCGCTGATACTCTTCGCTGAGAAAATCCACCAGCGCCCTGACCGAGGGGAGTAATCCGCGACGAGAGGCAAACACCGCATGGATCACCTCCCTGCGCGGTTGCCACTCATCGAGGACAACCACCAGCTCTCCGGCGGCCAACTGATCGCGCACCATTAATAAAGGAAGCTGTACCACCCCAACGCCGGCAATGGCCGCTTCACGGAGCGCCAGCATATCCGTGGTGACCAGCCGGGGAGTAAAGTAGATTTCCGCCCTTGCCCCCTCCGGGCCGGTCAACTGCCACTTATGCTGATGCTTGCCCGCCCCCAGGCTTAACCCCGGCCAATCGCTTAGCGCTGAAGGAACCTGAGGCTGCCCCTGCCGCTCCACCAACCGTGGGCTGGCGACCAGACGGTGCCCGCGATCGGCCAGAACACGCATCACCAGATCGCTATCTTCTATCGGCCTTGGACGTACGCGAATCGCGACGTCGACGCCCTCTCCAACAACATCAACGCGTCGGTTAGTCGCTTCCAGCTGCAGATTCACGCCCGGATAGCGCACCATAAACCGTGCCAGCATCGGCCCGATATGCGCATGCAATAGCGTTACCGGGCAGGTCAGCTTTACGCTCCCGCGCGGCTCGGAACGCAGGGTTTCCACCGCCTGTTCTGCCGCTTCCGCCTCGATCAGCATCGCTTTGCAGTGCTGATAAAAGGTCAGGCCAACTTCCGTTACCGCAAACTGCCGGGTTGTACGTTGAATCAAACGGACGCCGAGGCGTTCTTCTAGCTGGGCGATACGACGGCTCAACTTGGATTTGGGTTGATCGAGCGCCCTGCCCGCCGCGGCAAAACCACCGTGATCGATCACCTGTACGAACCAGGCTAAGTCATTGAGATCCTGCATCCTTCCCCCATCGTTCCATTTTTAGAACAGTATAGGTCATTTTTGCTATCTAGCGGACTATTAGTGGCGAATATATGCTTATTCACATCAGAAACAGCTATTCAGGAGACTACCATGAAACAAATTACAGGTATCTACACCGCGCCTTCACAGCACTGGGTAGGCGATGGTTTCCCGGTTCGCTCAATGTTCTCTTACCAGACTCACGGCGAACAGCTAAGCCCCTTCCTGCTGCTCGACTACGCAGGCCCCCATCACTTCCCGGCGGGGACAGGCAAACGCGGCGTCGGCGAACATCCGCATCGCGGATTTGAAACCGTCACCGTGGTCTATTCCGGCGAAGTTGAACATCGTGACTCTACCGGCAGAGGCGGCGTCATTGGACCGGGCGATGTGCAGTGGATGACCGCAGGCGCCGGGATCCTGCATGAAGAGTTCCACTCGGCGGAATTTACCCGTACCGGCGGCGAGCTGAAAATGATTCAGCTCTGGGTCAACCTCCCGGCGAAAGACAAAATGACGCAGCCGGGATACCAGAGCATCACTGCTGATGTGATTCCGGACGTTGAGCTGCCGAATAATGCGGGCCATATGCGGGTTATTGCCGGGCGCTACGAAGATATTGTCGGCCCTGCGCACACGTTTTCTCCGCTTAACGTCTGGGACCTGCAGCTTAACCAGAGCCAGGAAATCACGCTGCATCAGCCTGCCGGCTGGAGTACGGCGCTGGTCGTTCTGGAAGGTGAAGTGGTGGTGAACGGCGAGGGTAGCGCCCGCGAGGGTCAGCTGGTGGTGCTCAGCCAGAAAGGAGAAGCGCTCCACCTCTCGGCCAGTAGCAACGCAAAAGTACTGCTGATGGCCGGTGAACCGCTGCAGGAGCCGATCGTGGGCTACGGCCCCTTTGTGATGAATACCAAAGCACAAATCGCGGAAGCGGTTCGTGATTTTAATAGCGGCCGCTTCGGCCAAATCTGATACTGAATGAGGTGAATAATATGTCTACCCCAGCTAACTTTAATGGTTCTCGTCCGGTTATTGATGTCAATGATACCGCCATGCTGCTGATTGACCACCAGAGCGGTCTGTTCCAGACCGTGGGTGATATGCCGATGCCGGAGCTGCGGGCGCGCGCCGCCGCGCTGGCGAAGATGGCTTCATTAGCCGGGATCCCGGTGATCACCACGGCGTCAGTGCCGCAGGGACCAAACGGCCCGCTGATCCCTGAGATTCATGCGAACGCGCCCCATGCGCAATATATTGCGCGTAAAGGAGAGATTAACGCGTGGGATAACCCGGAATTTGTTGCCGCGGTAAAAGCGACCGGGCGTAAAACGCTGATTATCGCCGGTACCATTACCAGCGTCTGCATGGCGTTCCCGTCCATTGCCGCCGTCGCCGATGGCTATAAGGTTTTTGCCGTCATTGATGCTTCCGGTACCTATAGCAAGATGGCGCAGGAAATCACCCTCGCCCGCGTCGTCCAGGCTGGCGTCGTGCCGATGGATACCGCAGCGGTTGCTTCTGAACTGCAGCGCACCTGGAACCGCCCGGATGCCGCTGAGTGGGCCGAGGTGTATACCAAGGTCTTCCCGGCATACCAGCTGCTGATTGAGAGCTACGCCAAAGCTCAGGACGTGGTGAAGAATAACGAACAGCTTGATTCACAGCGTTAAAATGACTGCCCCGCCGTGCTACGGCGGGGCAGTGTTCATTGCTTAACCGAACGATAGCGAAAGCATAAATACTGCTTGACCGTTTTAGCGCAACTCCCTATAGTAGCGCCCCGTTGCCCACCCAAGGTGAGCGACAAAACAATATGGTGAGGTGTCCGAGTGGCTGAAGGAGCACGCCTGGAAAGTGTGTATACGGCAACGTATCGGGGGTTCGAATCCCCCCCTCACCGCCATATTTTAAGAAGAGCTCGTACGCAAGTACGGGCTTTTTTTTCGCCTGTTGCACCCCGACCGGGGTCGCCCCCGGCCATCCTGTGTTATTAAGCGGCGGGACGTTTTTCCCGGTATCCTCCCCTCTCCAGCAGCAGGCTAAAGGACGCCGGCAGCACGGTTAACGTGACGAGCGTCGCGACAATCAGCCCGCCAATGATGGCATACGCCATCGGTCCCCAGAATACCTGGTGAGAGATGGGGACCATACCCAGTATCGCGGCGCAGGCGGTCAGAAATATCGGCCTGGCCCGGTGCTCTGCGGCGGCAATAATAGCGGCATCGCTTTCCATGCCCTGAGCCAGATTGCCGTCAACTTCAGTGATAAGTATCACGGCATTGCGGATAATCATCCCCGCCAGCGCGATGACGCCGAGCAGAGCCACAAATCCCATTGGCGTGTCGCCCGGCAGCATGGCCATAACAATCCCCGGCAAGCCGAACGGGGCCATGAACAGAGCCAGCAGCATACGAGAATAGCGCCGCAGCTGAAGCATCAGCAATAACAGCATAATGCCGAGGGTGACGGGTAAAATATTCAATACCGAGCTGTTGCCTTTTTCGGACTCCGCGACCACTCCACCTTCGACAATGCTGTAACCGGTGGGTAAACCCGCGCGCAGTTGATCCACCGTCGGGCGCAGACCGTTCGATACGCCTTCTGCCCGCATTCCCGGCGCGAGGTCGGTTTGTACGGTGATAAACGGCAATCTTTGCCGACGCCAGAGCACCGGATCGTCCACTCCCCAGGTTGGCGTGGCCACCGCGCTGAGGGGAACTTTTTCTCCACCGCGCCCCTCAACCGTCAGCGATGACAGGGTGGCAAGATTCAATCGCTCGCTGTCGTTCGCCCGCAGCACCACATCAACCAGCCGGTCATTGTCTCTCAGCGATGTGACCGTCGTGCCTGACCAGACGGTATTAAGCGTCTGCGCCAGACTCTGCGATGACACTCCCGCCGCCCGCGCGGCAGTCTGGTTCACCTGCAGGACGATGGTTCTCTCCGGCTCGCCGGCGGTCTGATTTACCTCCCGGGTTAACGACGAGCGCCCTATCGCCTCGGCCAGACGCCCGGCATACTCTCTGACCTTGAGATAATCAGGCCCGCTGACCCGGTATTTGATCGGCCAGCCCACCGGAGGCCCTAGCTCAAGAGGCGAAACGCGCGAGGTCAGATCGCTGAATTGCGTGGCCAGCAGCGCGTTTAACTGTTCCCGCAGGCGGTCGCGGGCGGCCAGGTCTTTCGCCACCACCACCAGCTGCGCCGTATTTTCATTATCCAGCAGAACATCCATCGGCAGATAAAAGCGGATGGCGCCCGCCCCAATATAGGTCGAATAATGGTCAATGTTGCGATTCCCGGCGAGCGCCCTTTCCAGCCTCTCCGTTTGTTTCTCCGTTTCCGTCTGCGAAGCATTGGCCGGAAGCGTCAGGCTGACCAGCAGCTCCGGGCGATCAGATGAAGGGAAAAACTCCCCCTGCATAAACGTGGTCCCGTACACCGACAGTCCCAGCGCGGCCAGCGCAATCCCAAGGGTGGCAAGCCGGTGGCGCAGTACCGTACGCAGAAGTCGTCCATATCCCCGCGCCATGCGGCCCGGGCCTGCGGCACGATGTTTCAGCTTTTCCGGCAGCAGCCACGTTCCGGTCAAAGGGGAGAACAGAATCGCCACGACCCATGAATTCAGAAGCGCCATCAGCACCACGGCAAACAGCGAAAAGCAGTATTCGCCCGCGCTGGATGAGGCAAAACCGACGGGAATAAACCCGGCAATCATGACCAGCGTACCGGTCAACATCGGAAATGCCGTGGTTTGGAAAGCGTACGTCGCCGCCTGCCGTCGCGTATCGCCGGCCTCAAGCCGGGATACCATGGTTTCCACGGCGATCATGGCATCATCCACCAGCAGCCCTAGCGCAACGATCAGGGCCCCGAGAGAGATGCGCTGTAGACCAATACCTGCCAGCAGCATCCCGGCAAAGGTCAACGCCAGCACCAGCGGGATCGCCGCGGCCACCACCAGCCCGGCCCTTAATCCCAGCGAGACAAAAGAAACCGCCAGCACAATCAGCACGGCTTCCACCAGTACCCGGACAAACCCGCTTACGGCGCCGCTGACCACCGCCGACTGGTCAGCCACTTTAACTATCTCGATGCCGTGCGGCAGCCCGGCGCCGATGGCGCGCATTCTGTTATTCAGCGTCTCGCCAAAGCGCAGCATATTGCCCGTCGGCGCCATGGAAATCGCCAGCCCAACGGCAGGACGTCCGTTAACGCGAAACGCCGCTGAAGGCGGTTCGGCCGCGCTTCTTTCAATCGTGGCAATATCGGTCAGGGGAAGATAGCGATCGTTGATGTGCAGGATGACGGCGCGCAGGCTCGCTTCGCTCCTGAGGGCCCCGCTGACGTTTAGCGTGATATTCTCCTGCCCGGTGCGCAGGGTTCCTGCCGGCGCCACGGCATTCTGGGCCTTCAGAGCGTCCGCAACCTGCTGAATGGTAAGCCCCATACCGGCCAGCCGGGCGGGCGAAAAAGCGATGACTATCTGCTCCTGCGGCTCGCCAAGGAGGACCGTTTTGCCGATATCCGGCACGGACATCAGTTCACGGCGGATCGTCTCCACCCGCTGTCGCACCTCTTCAAGGCTATATCCGTCAGGGATAAATCCGTAAATGGTGCCGTACGTGTCGTCAAACTCATCGTTCACGCTCGGTCCCTGCGCGCCTTCCGGCAGCGATGGCGCAATATCCTGCATTTTTTTGCGGATCTGGTACCAGATCGCCGGGACGTTGTGCGCCGGGGTGTCATCGCGGAGATTAATATAGATAACCGTTTGCCCGGCTCGGGTTTCACTTTCGATATAATCGAGCCAGGGCGTTTCCTGTAATTTTTTCTCCAGGACATCCGTCACCAGATGCGTGGTATCCGTTACCGACGCGCCCGGCCACTGCGCCGAGACTACCGCCGTTTTGATAGTGAAAGCCGGATCTTCATTTCGCGGCAGCAGCGTATAGCTGAGCGAACCGATAACCATAATCAGCAGCATAAAGAAACTGACCATTTGCGGGTTTTCCAGCGCCCATGCAGAAAGGTTAAAGCGATTTTTTGACGGCGCTATTTTCACGGCAGCCTCTCTCCGGCGACGACTTTTTCGCCCGGGCGCAGTTTGCTAACGCCGGCGGTAATAACCCGATCGCCGGGCACAAGGCCGGAGGCGATGATCGCGGAAGAAGCCGTGTAGCTGGCGAGAACGACAACGCGCAGCTGTGCCTCCATCTGCGGGGTGATGACAAAGACGGCCGGTTTATCTCCGCAGCGGCTCAGCGCAGAAGCCGGTATGGCGTACCCCGTCGAGCCTGATGACGGCAGCCTTACCGTGACGCTGGCGCCCAGCGCCATCGCGGCGGGCGGTTTCTTGAGCGTTGCCCTGACGCGCCATGTCCGGGTCTGGGGATCGGCCTGTGGGCTAATATCACGCAAAACAGCATAAGCCTTCACCCCGGCATCGCTGAGCAAAGCAACCTGAAATTCTTCCGCCCTTTGCGCCTCAACCTTAGCGGGATCCGGGATATCAAACACCACATCGCGCGCCTGACCCACCGCCAGCGTCACCACCGTCTCTCCGGCGCTGACCACCTGACCGGGAGAGGCGCTGACCGCCGTGATAACCCCCTCACCCGGCGAAGTAAGACGCGTCCAGCCCAGGCTTTCCCTGGCGTTGCGCAAAGCGGCCTCGCTGCTCTTCACCCGGGCGCTGGCGACCAGCCAGTCCGCCTGCGCGCTGTCCAGCTGAGAGCGGGCGATTGCGCCCGTGGCGATGAGCTTCTGCATCCGGTTAACGTTCAGCGCGGCGACCCGGGCGGTCGCTCGGGCGCTCTCATCGTCAGCCATCGCGCTGTCCAGCTGATTTCGTGCGCTGGTCTCTTCAAGCGTCGCCAGCAGCTGCCCGTAGTTGACCCGATCGCCGACATCCACCGCGCGCGTCAGTATCCTGCCCGCCGTACGAAAGCTCAGGGCCGTCTCATCATGCGCGTGGATTTCGCCCGTTCTTTCCAGAGCGGGAAGCGTCGCCGGGGAACCCACCACCACGTAGCGCACCGGGCGGGCCGGCGCGGGCTTTTCGGCGCTTTTATCGCCGCAGCCCACAAGCGGTACGATCATCAGGATCAGTACGATCGGCGGCAACAGCGCAAACCAGGATAGCGGTCGTTCTGCGCCGAGCAAAGCGTACACGCACTGACGAAGGGAAAGAACTAACTCATATAACATAACGCCACTCCGTTCGGGAAATGGCGCCATTACATGACACATTCATCGAGAATGGCTCGACGTTGTGTCAAGGGATTATCAAGGCAGGCTGTTTTCTTCTGCGGCGGGAGCGCACGGCAGAACAACGCGAATCTGCAGGCCGCCGCTCGCCGGTAGCGAAGCGCTGATGCGCCCCCCGTGCGCCACGCAGATAGCGCGCGCAATGGATAATCCGAGGCCGCTGCCGCCGGAGTGTCTGGCGCGGGACGCCTCCTCGCGGGTAAAACGTTCAAACATATCCGGTAAAAAATGCCTCGCCACGCCGGGCCCGTCATCGACAAAATCAATGGTGTAAGCGCCCTCGCCGCGGCGCAACGTAATTGCCAGATGTCCCCCCCTGCGCCCGTAGCGTACGGCATTTTCCATCAGTACGCTAAATACCTGGCCCATGCGAAAAGCATCGCCGCGGAAGGGACAGGACGGCGATGGCTGAATGGCGATCGTCACGCTCTGCGCGTCCGCCTGCGGCGTTAACCATGCGGCTCGCTCCTGAAGGAGCTCATCCAGACAAAATGGCCGCTCATCGAGCACCAGATTGCCGGCATCCGCCAGGGAAAGCAGATGCAGCTCATCGGTCAATCGATTCAAATGCTGGAGTTGTTTCATCACCATCTCCAGCTGCTGCGGCTGGGTATCAAAAACGCCATCCAGCATGCCCTGCAGACGGCCAATCGCCGCCGTCAGCGGGGAGCGAAGCTCATGCGCCATCGCAACATGCGAGGCGCGGAGTTCTTTATCATAGCGGGCCAGCTGGCCGGTCATTTTGTTAAAGTCGGCAGCAAAGCGGATCATTTCCGCTGGCGCGTCCTCAATCAGCTCCGCCTGGCGGCCAAATTGGCCCCCGGTGACGTCCTTCGCCGCATCACGAAGACGGCTGAACTGCAGCGAGAGCGGACGGGCGTAGCGGAGCCCCATAACGACAATGAAGGGGATCATGACCAGCACCAGCACCGCCACGGTCACCCAGTCCGCCGAGGCGATAGAGGGCGTGGAATAGCTCAATCCCCACCAGGTATCGACAATCTGATGAAAACGCGCCGGGTTGGCCTCCGGATTGCGGCTGAGCGCAATGAATTCCTCCCGCAAAGCGGGCGGCATTTTGTGCATGATCCAATAGTTCTGCACGGCGAAACGCAGCCACATACAGGTGGCGATAACCATCACACTGCCGATGGCCAGCGCCAGAATGCGCCCGCAAATCCAGCGCCAGAGAGAGGAGTGACGGGTCTTCATCATGGCTGTCTGAACCTGTAGCCCACGCCGCGAACGTTGACTAGCACCCCGGATACCCCCGCCCCCTCCAGTTTTTTACGCAGGTTATAAATATGCGTATCCACCACGCGCTCAAGCGCTTCGCTCTCAGGAAGGCAGCGCTCCAGCAGATACTGTCTCGAAAAGGGACGGACGGGGGCGCGCATCAGCGTAGCCAGAAGCGAAAACTCGGTCGGGGTAAGATCGAGAATATGGACAGGTTCCCCCGGATTGCTGACGGCCGCGACGATGGCAGCGACGTCCACCTCCAGCCCCTGCCAGCGCAGAATGTCTTCCTGCGTCTCAGCTTTGCGGCTCCGCCGGAGCACGGCCTGAACTCGCGCCACCACTTCGCCGGGATGATAGGGTTTCACCACATAATCGTCGGCGCCATAGCGCAGCGCGCCAATACGATCGGGCATATCCCCCATCGCGGTAACCATAATCACCGGCACATCGCTTTTCCGCCGCAGGCTGGCCAGCACCTCGGTGCCGTTCAGCCCGGGCAGCATCACGTCCAGCAGAATCAGATCGGGTTTCCAGCGCTGCGCCATATCCAGCCCAGCGAGGCCATCCACGGTGACCGCCACATCATAGTTTTCCCGGCGTAAATAGGCCTCAAGCACCCCGGCCGCATCGGCGTCATCTTCAATTATCAACACTCTTCTGGACAACATCTGTTCACCTTGACCGTTTCTTAACACTATCCCGACCGTTCATTGATTTAGCAAAACCATACTGCACCGGCATTCTGCGGCGCGTCCTTATCGACGGCGCCCGCGTCCACGTGGAGAACAGTATGATAGCCAGAAAAATTTCGCCGTATATGGTCGTGCCGTTTTTAATGGCGATAACACCCGGCGCGCGTGCCGATGAAGCCGCCGCGCCTTCCGATGGGCTGACTATCGGGGTGGGCGGAAAATACGCGCCTCGTTACAGCGGCTCTGACAAGCAGAGTTGGCAGGTGGTTCCCGTACTACAGGGGCGGAAAGGCGCTTTCTTTATTGATAGCCAAAAAGGCATAGGCTATGACCTGGCTGGCGACAGCGGTCTCTACTTCGAGCACACGCTCGGTTATGACCTCGGGCGAGCGGAAAAAAACTCAGGCTGGCGCGATGGGGCAAATACGCTGAAGGGGATGGGTAATATTAAAGCCACCATGAATACCGCCTTCGCCGTCGGCTGGTCGGTCACGCCGTGGCTCACCGTTGAAGGTAAGGCTACGCTTCCGCTCACCGACGCCCAGGGCGTGCATTATCAGACCTCCGCAACCCTCCTGCTGCTCCAGAATTCGCAGGATATCGTTGCCTTACAGTCCGCCGCGCTGTTTGGCGACGGCCGGTACGCCAATACCTTTTACGGGGTCGATCAACGGCAGAGCGCCCGTTCCGGCTATCGCCCCTATCGCGCACCCGGCGGATTTTACGGCATCGACAACGCGCTGACCTGGAGCCATCAATATGACGAGCATTGGGGTTCCACGCTCAGCGCCGGCTATACCTGGCTCGGAGAACACGCCGCTGACAGCCCGATAGTCTCACGGCGCAATGAAGGTTCCGTGACCGCGGCAATCACCTGGACATTTTAATCGATCCTGCGCTCGTCCAGACACCCACCGCGCCGGTTATGCGCCGCGGCTGACCCGCATCAGTTGATTAAAAAAACCTGAAGCGCTGTTCACGTGAATGATAAGCTTCTGCAGCGTTACATTTAAATGTTAAGGAAGGAAAATGAGCACCATTGCCGTTGTTGTTCTGACTTACGTTAAACCGCTTGATCAGGTAGACGCCCAGCTTGCTGCGCACGTGGAATGGCTTAAGCAAGGCTATGCTGACGGAATATTTCTCGCTTCGGGGCGTAAAATCCCCAAGTCCGGCGGCGTGATTCTGGCTAAAGGCGATGATATGGATGGGCTGCAAAACTGGCTGAGCCAGGATCCATTTCAGCAATCGGGCGTAGCGAAAGTCGAGATCGTTCCTTTTGAAGCCACGATGGCCGCTCCTTCACTGCAGGCTCTTCTGTAGTGCAGCAAAAACAAAGCCCGGTCACCCGGGCTTTGCAGACGCAGAAGTACTCAGTAGTAGGCTTTCAGCGCGCGCTGGCAAAGCGTTGAGCGCACGCAATCATCGGTTGTAAAGCGCACAATACCCACCATCTCATCCTCTTCAAAACGCGCCAGCGCATCGGTCAGACCCGACCGTACGCCTGAAGGTAAATCGCACTGGGTAATGTCGCCGTTGACGATAACCGTCACGTTCTCCCCGAGGCGGGTCAAAAACATCTTCATTTGCGCAGCGGTCACGTTCTGGGCCTCGTCCAGAATCACCACCGCATTTTCAAATGTACGTCCGCGCATATAGGCGAACGGCGCGATTTCCACCTTGCCGATTTCCGGACGCAGGCAGTACTGCATAAAGGAAGCCCCTAGCCTTCTCACCAGCACGTCATAGACCGGTCGGAAATAGGGAGCAAACTTCTCGGCGATATCTCCCGGTAAGAAGCCGAGATCTTCGTCGGCCTGCAGAACGGGACGGGTAACAATAATTCTGTCCACATCCTTATGGATCAGGGCTTCAGCTGCTTTTGCCGCGCTAATCCAGGTCTTACCGCACCCGGCCTCGCCCGTGGCGAAGATCAGCTGTTTATTGTCGATGGCATTCAAATAATGCGCCTGAGCGTCATTGCGCGCTTCGATTGGCGATGCGTCGCGGCTATCCCGCGCCATGCCAATGGCTTCTACGCCACTCATTTGCACAAGCGATGTGACCGATTCTTCTTCGCGCTGCTTATGGCTTCGCGAATCCTGTCTCAGCACACGTTTGGCCTCACGACGAGCTCTGGTCACTGCTTTTTGTCTTCCCATGGATAGCACCTTGCGTTGTTGGTTTACATCACACGCGCCACGATCGACGCGATTATGCGCACTAACGATTGAGGTTTGGCTTCCTTGTAAGCCATTGCTTGCCTGACGAATTGGCAGAGGGTCACGGCTACGCGCACCGGTAACCTTGCCTGGGTTCTGGTTTTCTTTGATAGAGGAGGAGGATTTTGCGGTGTGAAAATCGCGGCCGGAAGTTGGGCTCCCGTGCTGATGAGTACGGTCTGGGGTTTGACGTTTTCCGTTACAGCAATCGGGCATTCGCGATCTCCATAATGAAACGAGACTACTGCCGAGAACTACCGCGCCTGTAATAAGTACATCAGAAATAATTCTAAGCGCAACTTATTTTTCACACACGGACAACAAATAATTCTCATCGCAGCTGAGGAGAGTTTCCGACTATAAGATTACAGAAAAATGAAACAAGGCAGGAAATACAAAAAATGAATGGAAAAACAGCAGAAAACGCCCTGCCCTTGCGGGCAGGTACGTCAGGCTTCGAGCAGCGATTGCCCGAGATAATGCCGCTCGTCGATAACCCCCGGCAGAACAAAGAAATAGCCGCCGCCAATGGGCTTCACGTACTCCTCCAGCGCTTCTCCATTCAGGCGCTTTTGCACCGTCAGGAAGCCTTTTTCCAGATCGTGCTGGTAGCAAACAAACAGCAGCCCCATGTCCAGCTGACCGGAATTGGTCACCCCCAGCGAATAGCTATAGCCCCGGCGCATCATCAGGCTGGATTCGGTTTCCGGGGTACGCGGGTTCGCCAGACGAATATGGCTATCAAGCGCAATGGTATCGCCGTCAGGGTCTTTGCTGAAATCCGGGACATCGTGCTCGTGCTGCATCCCAAGCGGCGCGCCGCTCAGTTTATCGCGGCCAAAAATAGTCTGCTGCTCTTTCAGCGGCGTGCGATCCCAGAACTCAACGTGGAACTGAATAATCCTCGCCGCCTGATAGCTGCCGCCCGTCGCCCACGCAGGCTCTCCCTGGTCGGCGGTGACCCACACCACTTTATCCATTAGCGCCTTATCGGTGCTCACCGGATTCGCGGTGCCGTCTTTGAAGCCCAGCAGATTCACCGGCGTCTCTTTACCCTTGCTGCGCGCGGCGCTGTCGGAGATAAACCCTTCCCGCTTCCAGCGCACGCTGAGCAAATCCGGGGTGTGCTTAATCACATCCCGCAGGGCGTGAATCACCGTATCCTGGGTGTTGGCGCAAATTTGCAGCAGCAGATCGCCGTGGCACAGCGCCGCATCCAGCGAATCGTTCGGAAAACGCGTCATCTTTTGCAGCCTCTTCGGCGCCTGATGAGCCAGGCCGAAACGCTCGTCAAACAGCGAATGCCCCACCGAGACGGTGATCGTCAGATTATCCGGGGCGATCCACGGCCCGAGAATGCCTGAGTCCATCGGCGGCAGCCGCGGGTTCGGCGTCTCCGGCGCGGGACCGCCTTTGGTCAGAAAGGCGATACGCCGGGTCAGCAGGCGAAACAGCCGCTCAAGGTCCGCTTTATCGCTGGCCAGCACATCAAAGGCGACAATCATCATCGACGCCTGCTGCGGGGTCAGCACCCCTGCCTGATGTGGACCATAAAACGGCTGCGCTTCCAGACGCGCATCCGGCGACACCGTACCCGGAGAGCTATGGTCTTTTGCCGCGTGCACCACCGGGCAGCCGCCGGATATCGCCAGCGCGCCGCCAAGCGCGCCAATCCCTTTTAACAACCGCCGCCGGGACGGTTGATTAACATCATATTTTTGCTCAGCCATCGCCTTAGTCCAGACCCAGGATCCCGCGCAGCTGGGCCAAATCTTCCGCCAGCGTGGTGATCGGGCCTTTCAGCGCGTTACGATCGGCATCCGTCAGCTTGTCATAGGTCTCAAAGCCATCTTTGGTGCGGTATTTGCTGAGAATGGCGTCCACCTTTTTGAAGTTGGCATCCACCTTCGCCAGCAGCGCGCTGTCCTCTTTTTGCAGCTGGGGACGCAGCAGGTCGACGATTTTCTGCGCGCCGTCAATGTTGGCCTGGAAATCCCACAGGTCGGTATGGCTGTAGCGATCTTCTTCTCCGCTGATTTTGCTGGCGGCCACTTCTTCAATCAGACCGGCCGCGCCGCCGACCACTTTTGACGGCGGGAACGCCAGTTCGCTAATGCGTTTTTGCAGCTCGAGAACGTCAGCGTTCAATTGATCGGCATAGTTATCCATTCCCTTGACGCTGTTATCGCCAAACAGCGCTTTTTCCAGCCGGTGGAAGCCGGTGAATTTCGGATCTTCGGCTTTTTTCTCGTAGTCATCCTCGCGGGCGTCAATGCTGCCATCGAGATCGGAGAACAGTTCGGCGATCGGTTCAATACGTTCATAGTGCTGGCGCGTCGGCGCGTACAGCGCTTTCGCCTTCTCGATATCGCCCGCTTTCACCGCATCGGTAAAGGCTTTCGTGCCGCTAACCAGCTCCGCGGTCTCGGCGGTGACCCAGGCTTTATAGGCGGTAATGGCTTCACCCAGGCTGAGCAGCGCATCGGCTTTGGCGGCATCTTTGGTCGCCTCGCCGGTCACCGTCAGTTTGCCTTTCGGGTTAGTCAGCAGGCCGCAGGTCATATCATATTCACCCGGCTGCAGGTTGGCCGTCAGCTTTTGCGTAAAGCCGGGGGCGATATTCTCCCGCTCTTCCACCACCATCACCCCTTTCAGAATCTCCCACTCCAGCGCTTTCTGGCTGTGGTTCTGAATGATGAACTGGGTTTTACCCGCCTTCACGGTGACGTTCATCGGCTCGCACTGTTTGTCGGTGACGGTCACTTTGACCTGCGGAATATCGGCCGCCTGGGCGTAAAAAGCCGAGCTGAACAGCGCAGCAAGCGTAAGCTGCAGCGCATTACGACGAAAATGATTCATCATGACCATCCCTTTCGATAAGTATGTTGTCACTATTGCAATCCGCGATGCCCGACTACGCTGCCCGGGATGCGGTGGTTTTTTTACCCGGCGGCGAGACGTACAGCACCAGCGCCGGGATCAAATAGATAAAGTAGACCGCCACTTCGCTGACGGTCGGCGTTTCCTGATAGCCGAAGATCCCTTCCAGCAGCGTGCCGAATAGGGTGTGCGTCGAAATGACGTTGCTGAGGTCGAAGGCGACCGCCTGGAAATGGTTCCACAGTCCGGCCTCATGGAAGGCGCGGATAGCCCCCGCGGCGAGGCCTGCGGCTACCAGTAAAATAAACAGGCTGGTCCATTTGAAAAAGACGGCGAGATTCATGCGGATGCCGCCCCAGTAGATCAGGAACCCTAAAACGATGGCCGTCGCCAGGCCGAGCATCGCGCCGATGGGCGGCCAGATTCCGACATCCTGCTGGAAAGCGGCGAGCAGGAAAAAGACCGATTCCAGGCCTTCACGCGCGACGGCGAAAAAAACCATCATCACCAGCGCCCAGCCGTGGTTATTTCCGCGCTGGAGGGCATTATCAACCGCCTGCTCAAGCTGCTGTTTGACGTTGCGCGACACTTTACGCATCCAGAACACCATCCAGGTCAGAATGCACACCGCCACCACCGCCACGATGCCTTCGAACAGCTCCTGCTCGCGCTGCGGAAACTCGCCGGTGGTTTCGTTGATAAAAATGCCGAGGCCCAGGCACAGCGCCGCCGCAAGCAGCACCCCAATCCACATGACGCCAATCCAGCTACCGCGCTGGGTGCGTTTCAGATAGCTGGCAATCAGGCTGACAATCAGCGCAGCTTCAAGGCCTTCACGTAACATGATGAGAAATGGGACAAACATGCCAACACCCTTAAATGTGAACCGCAGTCAACTGATGCAAAGATAGGTAAATATTTATGATAGTGATTATCATTACAATAATCAGAAACACAAGTGAAATGTGGAGTGAATGATGACGATTTGTAAATCAGTCGCGAACAAATAATGACTTGCGCGATTATCTCGCAGCCCAGGCCCCTCGGGGCAGGAGGACGGGATTTTTTGCGCCAGATATTTACCCGGCTGCCCAGCTGTGGCTAAATGGCGGCCTTATTGACCTGCGAAATAAACGACATGACTCAATTCTTGCACTTCCTGCTGGCGCTGGTGGTTATCCTCGCCCTTGCCTGGCTTGCCAGCTACGACCGTAAAAAAATCCGCATTCGCTATATTATCCAGTTAATTATTATTGAAGTTGCCCTGGCTTTCTTTTTTCTCCACGCCGAAAGCGGCCTGTGGCTAGTGAAAAATATCGCATCCTTTTTTGAATCACTGCTCGGCTTTGCCGCCGAAGGCACCAACTTTGTATTTGGCGGCATGAGTGAAAAAGGGCTGGCGTTTATTTTCCTTGGCGTGCTGTGCCCCATTGTCTTTATCTCCGCGCTCATCGGTATTCTTCAGCACTGGCGTATTCTGCCAATTTTTATTCGCCTGATTGGCACCCTGCTGTCAAAGGTTAACGGTATGGGTAAGCTGGAGTCCTTCAACGCGGTCAGTTCGCTGATTCTCGGTCAATCAGAGAACTTTATTGCCTATAAAGGCGTGCTCGGCGATCTCTCTTCCCGCCGCCTGTTCACCATGTCGGCCACCGCGATGTCGACGGTGTCGCTCTCCATCGTCGGCGCTTATATGAGTATGCTCGACGCGAAATACGTCGTCGCCGCGCTGATCCTGAATATGTTCAGCACCTTTATTGTGCTGTCGATCATTAACCCGACGCGTCCGGGCAGCGAGGAGGAGATCAAGCTTGAAAAACTGCATGAATCCCAGAGCTTCTTTGAAATGCTCGGTGAATATATTCTGGCCGGTTTTAAAGTCGCGATGATTATTCTGGCGATGCTGATTGGTTTTATCGCCTTAATTAGCGCCATAAATGCCCTGTTCGCCACGATATTTGGCCTGAGCTTCCAGCAGATCCTCGGCTACGTCTTTTATCCCCTGGCGTGGCTGATTGGCATTCCGCTTAGCGATGCGCTGAACGCCGGGAGTATTATGGCGACGAAACTGGTGGCCAATGAATTTGTCGCCATGATTGAGCTGCAAAAAATAGCCGCCAGCATGACGCCGCGCGGGCTGGGAATTTTATCCGTGTTCCTGGTTTCCTTCGCCAACTTTGCCTCTATCGGCATTATCGCCGGGGCGATTAAAGGCCTGAACGAGCAGCAGGGGAATATCGTTTCCCGCTTCGGCCTGCGCCTGGTGTATGGCGCAACGCTGGTCAGCCTGCTCTCCGCCAGCTTTGCGGGGCTGGTACTGTAACCGAAGCGCGTTTGGCCTGTTACCCCGGGGTAACAGGCCCGCGTAGCTATGTAGCCCGGGTAAGGCGTTAGCCGCAACCCGGGAATATCACCTGATTCAAATTAAAAATGTACGCAGACCGGCTGGTCAACGCGCATCACCGACTCCTGAGCAAAGCGTGATTTATAGGTCGTGCGCAGCGCCTCAATCCCCTCTTCGCTCTTCGCATCTTTGCCGTGAATCAGCATCAGCGCTTTGCTCTGCTCGCGCGCCACGGTACCGTCATTGCCCAGCCACTGCCCGCGCGCGTCAAAGACCGTCAGGCCATCGCGAAAGCGCGGCGTCACGTCGCGGTCAACGAACTGCTGCCACTCCTGCCCGGTGATATCCTTCCCGGCCGGACGGCTTAAGCCGAAATAAAGCGTGGTTTGCACCATGGCGTTATCCGCCGGGCAGGCGTTAGCGTCCGCCGCCGGAGCCCTCTTCGCGGCGGGCGCTACGCAGCCGCTTAATATCCCTGCCAGTACCAGCGCCACTGCACCCTGTTTGAAACTCATTTTGCTACCCTCATCGTTATTTGTGCTGAGATATCAGCGTATTTTCAAGCCATTAGCAAGAGGCATAAATAACAAAGCCCGCATTACGCGGGCTTGATGGGGTTGCGGAGGATTACTCGGCGGTCGCGCGCACCGGCGGCGCAGAGTGATAATGGGCGTCCGCTTCGGCGAAGCGTCGCTGCATCTCGGCGGAGGGCGCTTTACCCAGCAGGCTGAAGACCACAATCCCCAGGCTACCAAAGATAAAGCCTGGGATGATTTCATACAGGCCCAGCCAGCCGAACTGCTTCCAGATAATGACCGTTAAGGCGCCGATGATCATCCCGGCCAGCGCACCGTTACGGGTCATTCGTGACCACATCACCGAGAACAGCACCACCGGGCCAAACGCCGCGCCAAAGCCTGCCCATGCGTAGCTCACCAGACCCAGCACGCGGTTTTCCGGGTTAGCCGCCAGGGCGATCGCAATTAACGCGACGAGCAGCACCATAAAGCGTCCTACCCATACCAGCTCTTTCTGCCCGGCATTTTTACGCAAAAACGCTTTATACAGATCTTCCGTAATCGCGCTTGAGCACACCAGCAGCTGGCAGCTCAGGGTGGACATCACCGCCGCCAGAATCGCCGACAGCAGGATCCCGGCAATCCACGGGTTGAACAGAATCTGCGCCAGTTCGATAAAGACGCGTTCGGCGTTCTGATTAACCGCACCGGCAAGGGCCGGGTAGTTATTGAAGTACGCAATACCAAAAAAGCCGACGGAACAGGCACCCGCCAGGCAGAGGATCATCCAGGTCATGCTGATGCGACGGGCGTGAACGATGCTGTGATGCGAATCCGCCGCCATAAAGCGCGCCAGAATATGCGGCTGACCAAAATAGCCCAGGCCCCAGCCCATCAGCGAAATAATCGCCACGAAGTTCAGGCCCTTGAGCATATCAACGTTCTCAATGCTCTTTTGCTTAATCACTTCCAGGGAATCGCCAAACCCGCCGACGGAAATCACCACCATCACCGGCGTCAGGATCAGGGCGAATATCATCAGGCTGGCCTGAACGGTATCGGTCCAGCTTACCGCGAGGAAGCCGCCGACAAAGGTATAAATAATGGTTGCCGCCGCACCGGCCCACAGCGCGGTTTCGTAGCTCATGCCAAAGGTGCTTTCAAACAGACGCGCGCCGGCCACAATACCGGAAGCGCAATAGATGGTGAAAAATAACAAAATGACCAGCGCCGAGATAATTCGCAGCACGCGGCTTTTATCTTCAAAACGGCCGGTGAAATAATCCGGCAGCGTCAGGGCGTTATTATTCGCCTCGGTATGCACCCGCAAACGCCCCGCCACCAGCTTCCAGTTAATCCATGCGCCTAACGTCAGGCCAATGGCAATCCAGCTTTCGGAAATACCGGAAATAAATATCGCCCCCGGTAGCCCCATCAGCAGCCAGCCGCTCATATCGGAGGCTCCTGCGGAGAGCGCGGTGACGAATGGGCCAAGGCTGCGGCCGCCGAGAATATAATCATCAAAGTTCTTTGTCGAGCGCCAGGCAATAAAGCCGATGAGTACCATGCCAAAAATATAAACAATAAAAGTCACCAACATGGGTGTGCTAATAGCCATGTAAAAATCTCCAGAATTTTTGTCGACAGCGTCCAAATTTGTCGTTTTATCCACTACCGGAACGGGGCAATGGCCTATTGGTTGTATTGGGCGACCGTATCCTGACGGAAGCTTTGTTTTTTCACAAACGATTTAACACAGCATTTACACGAAATGCTTCCGGGACCAAACTTCATTTTGTTATAGGTTGCACTCTCTCACGTTTTTAGCGGTTGCACCACGCAAAAGTGTTAAGTGACGCATAGAAATACCTTATTAGACAGGGGATAAATACCTGCTATTTTCATCATCATTTTTAACATTCCCGGCATTTTTCTACCTGCCACACAATTCTCAATTAACAAGGTTGCACAAAGTTGCAACATGGTAGATATTTCTACGCAACCTCATCTTGGCACGAAGACGTTCTATTACAGGAGTTCCTGACATGGGCACCACCACCATGGGTGTAAAACTTGACGACGCGACGCGTGAACGCATTAAATTCGCGGCGAGCCGTATTGACCGCACGCCGCACTGGCTGATTAAACAGGCCATTTTCAACTATCTGGAAAAGCTGGAAAACGACGAGACGCTGCCGGAGCTGCCGGCGCTGCTGTCAGGCGCGGCGAACGAAAGCGATGAGGCCGGTCATCCGGCTGACGAACCTTATCAGCCCTTCCTCGATTTCGCCGAGCAGATCCTGCCGCAGTCCGTTTCCCGCGCGTCGATCACCGCCGCCTGGCGCTGGGCCGAAACCGACGCCGTGCCGATGCTGCTGGAGCAGGCTCGCCTGCCGCAGACTCTCGGCGAACAGGCGCACAAGCTCGCCTATCAGCTGGCGGAGAAGCTGCGCAATCAGAAAACCGCCAGCGGCCGCGCCGGAATGGTGCAGAGCCTGCTGCAGGAGTTCTCGCTCTCCTCGCAGGAAGGTGTGGCCCTGATGTGCCTGGCGGAAGCGCTGCTGCGCATTCCCGACAAAGCCACCCGCGATGCCCTGATCCGCGACAAAATCAGCAACGGCAACTGGCAGTCGCATATCGGCCGCAGCCCGTCGCTGTTCGTCAACGCCGCCACCTGGGGGCTGCTGTTTACCGGCAAGCTGGTCTCCACCCACAACGAAACCAGCCTGTCACGCTCGCTGAACCGTATTATCGGCAAAAGCGGCGAACCGCTGATTCGTAAAGGCGTCGATATGGCGATGCGCCTGATGGGCGAGCAGTTCGTCACCGGCGAAACCATCGCCGAAGCGCTGGCCAACGCCCGCAAGCTGGAAGACAAAGGCTTCCGCTACTCCTACGATATGCTGGGCGAAGCGGCGCTGACCGCCGACGATGCTCAGGCCTATATGGTCTCCTACCAGCAGGCGATCCACGCCATCGGCAAAGCCTCCAACGGACGGGGCATTTATGAAGGACCGGGCATTTCGATTAAGCTCTCCGCGCTGCACCCGCGCTACAGCCGCGCCCAGTACGACCGCGCGATGGAAGAGCTTTACCCGCGCATGAAATCGCTGACCCTGCTGGCGCGCCAGTACGATATTGGTATCAACATTGACGCCGAAGAGGCCGATCGCCTGGAGATCTCTCTCGATCTGCTGGAAAAACTCTGCTTTGAACCGGAGCTGGCGGGCTGGAACGGGATTGGCTTTGTGATCCAGGCCTATCAGAAACGCTGCCCGTTCGTGATTGACTACCTGATCGACCTCGCGACCCGCAGCCGTCGCCGCCTGATGATTCGTCTGGTCAAAGGCGCCTACTGGGACAGCGAAATCAAACGCGCGCAGATGGACGGTCTCGAAGGCTATCCGGTCTATACCCGCAAGGTCTACACCGACGTCTCCTATCTGGCCTGTGCGAAAAAGCTGCTGGCGGTGCCGAGCCTGATCTATCCGCAGTTCGCGACCCATAACGCCCACACCCTGGCGGCAATTTATCAGTTGGCCGGACAGAACTACTACCCGGGACAGTACGAATTCCAGTGCCTGCACGGCATGGGCGAGCCGCTGTACGAGCAGGTGACCGGTAAAGTCGCCGATGGCAAACTCAACCGCCCGTGCCGTATCTACGCGCCGGTCGGCACCCACGAAACGCTGCTGGCGTATCTTGTGCGTCGTCTGCTGGAAAACGGCGCCAACACCTCGTTCGTGAACCGGATCGCCGACAGCACCCTGCCGCTGGATGAACTGGTTGCCGACCCGGTCGCCGCGGTGGAAAAACTGGCCCAGCAGGAGGGCCAGGTGGGTCTTCCGCACCCGAAAATCCCGCTGCCGCGCGACCTTTACGGCAAAGACCGCAGCAATTCAGCCGGTCTGGATCTCGCCAACGAGCATCGTCTGGCCTCCCTCTCCTCCTCGTTATTAAACAGCGCGCTGCATAAATGGCAGGCGCTGCCGATGCTGGAGCACCCGGTGGCCGAAGGCGAAATGCAGGCGGTCGTGAACCCGGCAGAGCCAAAAGATATCGTCGGCTACGTGCGCGAAGCCAGCGAGGACGAAGTTCAGCAGGCGCTGACCAGCGCGGTTAACAACGCGCCAATCTGGTTCGCCACCCCGCCGCAGGAGCGCGCGGCGATCCTCGAACGCGCCGCGGTGCTGATGGAAGGCCAGATGCCGACCCTGATGGGCATCCTGGTGCGCGAAGCGGGGAAAACCTTCAGCAACGCGATTGCCGAAGTGCGCGAAGCGGTGGACTTCCTCCACTACTACGCCGGTCAGGTGCGCAACGATTTTGACAACGAAACCCATCGCCCGCTGGGCCCGGTCGTCTGTATCAGCCCGTGGAACTTCCCGCTGGCGATCTTTAGCGGACAAATTGCCGCCGCGCTGGCTGCAGGCAATACCGTGCTGGCAAAACCGGCCGAGCAGACGCCGCTCATCGCCGCTCAGGGCGTGGCGATCCTGCTGGAAGCGGGCGTACCGCCGGGCGTTATTCAGCTGCTGCCGGGCCGCGGAGAAACCATCGGCGCCGCGCTGACTTCCGACGAGCGCGTACGCGGCGTGATGTTTACCGGCTCAACCGAAGTCGCCACCCTACTGCAGCGCAATATCGCCAGCCGGCTGGATGCTCAGGGTCGTCCGACGCCGCTGATCGCCGAAACCGGCGGCATGAACGCGATGATCGTCGACTCTTCAGCATTAACCGAGCAGGTGGTTGTCGACGTGCTCGCCTCGGCGTTCGACAGCGCGGGGCAGCGCTGCTCCGCCCTGCGCGTACTCTGCCTGCAGGATGATATCGCCGATCATACGCTGACCATGCTGCGCGGCGCGATGGCCGAGTGCCGGATGGGCAATCCGGGCCGTCTGACCACCGATATCGGGCCGGTGATTGACGCCGAAGCCAAAGAGAATATTGAGCGCCACATCCAGACGCTGCGCGCCAAAGGGCGCAAAGTCTTCCAGGCGGTGCGCGAAACCGGCGAAGATTCCCGCGAGTGGACCAGCGGTACTTTCGTTCCGCCGACGCTGATTGAGCTCGACAGCTTCGATGAGCTGAAAAAAGAGGTCTTCGGCCCGGTGCTGCACGTTGTGCGCTATAACCGCAACGAGCTGGACGGGCTGGTCAAACAGATCAACGCCTCCGGCTACGGTCTGACCCTCGGCGTGCATACCCGTATTGACGAAACCATCGCTCAGGTCACCGGCAGCGCCAACGTCGGCAACCTGTACGTCAACCGTAATATGGTCGGCGCCGTGGTCGGCGTGCAGCCGTTCGGCGGCGAGGGCCTGTCGGGTACGGGTCCAAAAGCCGGCGGCCCGCTGTATCTGTATCGACTGCTCTCCAGCCGCCCGCAGAACGCCGTCGGGATTACCCTCGCCCGCCAGGACGCGGAGTATCCGCTGGACGCGCAGCTGAAGACGCTGCTGGAAAAACCGCTGGTCGCTTTACAGCAGTGGGCGGCGGATCGCCCGGAGCTGCAGGCTTTGTGCCAGCAGTTCAGCGAGCAGGCGCAGGCCGGAACCCAGCGTCTGCTGCCGGGGCCAACCGGCGAGCGCAACACCCTGACCTTTATGCCGCGCGACCGCGTGCTGTGCGTGGCCGATAATGAGCAGGATGCGCTCACCCAGCTGGCGGGCGTGACCGCCGTTGGCTGCGAAGTGCTGTGGCCGGACGCCCCTCTGCAGCGCGAGCTGGCGAAAAAGCTGCCGCGTGAGGTCAGCGCGCGGATCCACTTCGCCAAAGCGGAATCCCTGACGACCGAGCCTTTCGATGCGGTTATCTACCACGGCGATTCCGATCAGCTGCGGGAGCTGTGCGAACAGGTGGCGGCGCGCGGTGGCGCGATCGTGTCGGTGCAGGGCTTCGCCCGCGGCGAGAGCAATCTGCTGCTGGAGCGCCTCTATATTGAACGTTCGCTCAGCGTCAATACCGCCGCGGCCGGCGGCAACGCCAGCCTGATGACGATTGGCTAAGCCCGCTTCCCGGGTTGCGGCTGATGCCTTACCCGGGCTACCCAACCACAGCCCGCACTATCAGTAGCCCGGGCAAGGCGCTTTGCGCCGCCCCCGGGAAAGCAGACGGCACAACGTCAGCTAATGACACCAGACGCAGGCTGTGGTTAATTAAGGCTCCCGGACGGGAGCTTTTTTTATGGGAGTTGACCAATGAAACGCACTTTACTCGCTTTTGCCGCGCTGCTGGCAAGCACCCATGCGCTGGCGGACGAATGCAGCAACGCCAGCAATCAAACGGAAATGAACCAGTGCACCGCCGAGCGGTACCAGGCTGACGACAAAAAACTAAATGAAACGTACCAGGAAGCGCTGAAGCGCGCCTCCGGCAAGCAGCAGGAGTTGCTGAAAAAAGCGCAGCTGTCGTGGATTGCCCTGCGCGACGCCGACTGTCAATTCCTCGCCTCCGGCGCTGAAGGCGGCAGCGTACAGCCGATGCTGATCAACCAGTGCATGTCCGATAAAACCGTCGAGCGCGAATCGTTCCTCGCCTCGCTGCTGCAGTGCGAGGATGGCGATCAGAGCTGCCCGCTGCCGCCCGCCAATTAACGTACGCGAATCCCTTCGATAATCATCCGCTGGACGTTATCGACGGTTTGCTGAAAAAACGCCTCATCGCGCAGCGTCGCGCCGGTTACCGCCTCAACCTGAGTGGCGAAATCGGCGTAATGCTGTGTGGTCGCCCAGATCATAAAGATCAGATGCTGCGGGTCAACCGGCGCCAGCCTGCCGCTCTCGACCCAGCCGGAAATAATCGCCGACTTTTCATCCACCAGCGCTTTCAGATCGCCGGTCAGCTCGCCCATCAGCAGCGGCGCGCCCTGCAGCATCTCCAGGCAGAACAACCTTGACGCCTGCGGGTGATCGCGGGAAACCTCCAGCTTAAGGCGGATATATTCGCCGATGGCCACCAGCGGGCTGATATCTTCGCGAAAGGCCTTTAGCGGCGCCAGCCAGATAGCCAGAATCTGCTGCAGCACGGCAATATACAGCGCCTCTTTCGACGGGTAGTAGTAGAGCAGGTTCGTTTTCGATACCCCGGCCAGTTCGGCGACCTGCTCAAGCCGGGTACCGTGGATACCAAACTGCGAGAACGCGTCCAGCGCGGCGGCCAGGATAGCCTCTTTTTTCGCGCTCACCGCCTGTGAGCGTTTGCCGATCTTTTTCACGCCGCCCTGTGCCATTCGTTATCTCCTTCTTTTCACGCCATCAGCATAGCAAAAGCCCAGCGCCGACACGACTCTCTGCACCCTGATTGCGCACGACTGCGGTTTTTTCGTGCACCAATTTTGACCATTCAGTCCACTTTTATTGCTGCTATTTTCGGCAACCATCCAGCAACACCTTAATAACATTAGCCTTTGCAAAACTGGCATCGCCTTTGCTTTATCTTTCAGGCGAGGTGATTGAGGGAGATGCAGGATGCAGCGCCGCGCCTTCTTGTTCAACGACATGCAGAGAGGTAGGTATGAAAATTGGTGTCTTCGTTCCGATTGGTAATAACGGCTGGCTGATTTCCACCCATGCTCCCCAGTACATGCCGACGTTCGAGCTCAATAAGGCCATCGTGCAAAAAGCCGAACACTACGGCTTCGATTTCGCGCTGTCGATGATTAAACTGCGCGGCTTCGGCGGCAAGACCGAATTCTGGGATCATAATCTGGAGTCCTTCACCCTGATGGCCGGACTGGCGGCCGTCACTTCGCGCATTCAGATCTACGCCACCGCCGCCACGCTGACGCTGCCCCCGGCGATCGTCGCGCGCATGGCCTCGACTATCGACTCTATCTCCGGCGGCCGCTTTGGCGTCAATCTGGTCACCGGCTGGCAAAAGCCGGAATACGAGCAGATGGGCATCTGGCCGGGCGACGACTACTTCGCCAGCCGCTACGACTATCTCACCGAATATGTCCAGGTCCTGCGCGACCTGTGGGGAACCGGGCGCAGCGACTTTAAAGGCGACTACTTCACGATGAACGACTGCCGCGTCAGCCCGCAGCCGTCGCAGCCGATGAAAGTGATCTGTGCCGGGCAAAGCGACGCCGGTATGGCGTTCTCCGCCCGACACGCTGACTACAACTTCTGCTTCGGCAAAGGGGTCAACACCCCTGCCGCCTTCGCCCCCACCGCCGCGCGGATGATGGAGGCGGCGGAAAAAACCGGCCGCGACGTCGGTTCCTACGTCCTGTTTATGGTGATTGCCGACGAAACCGACGAGGCGGCCCGCGCCAAATGGGAGCATTACAAAGCCGGCGCCGATGACGAAGCGCTGGCGTGGCTCACCGAACAGAGCCAGAAAGACACCCGCTCCGGCAGCGACACCAACGTGCGCCAGATGGCCGATCCCACCTCGGCGGTCAACATCAATATGGGCACCCTTGTCGGCTCTTACGCCAGCGTCGCCCGCATGCTCGACGAAGTAGCGGCGGTCCCCGGCACCGACGGCGTGCTGCTGACGTTTGATGATTTCCTTATCGGTATCGAAGCCTTTGGTCAGCGCATTCAGCCGCTAATGCGCTGCCGCGACCATATCGCCACCATGACTCAAGAGGTTGCCTGATGATTACCCTGCCCGCTCGCCCGGAATCCCTGACCTTTGCGCCGCAGCAGAGCGCGCTGATCGTTGTCGATATGCAGAACGCCTACGCCAGCCAGGGCGGCTATCTCGACCTCGCCGGATTTGACGTTTCCGCCACCCGCCCGGTTATCGACAATATCAACGTCGCCGTGGCCGCCGCGCGCGCCGCCGGGATGCTGATTATCTGGTTCCAGAACGGCTGGGACGACCAGTACGTGGAGGCCGGCGGCCCCGGTTCGCCGAATTTTCATAAATCCAACGCGCTGAAAACCATGCGAAAGAACCCGGAGCTGCAGGGCAAGCTGCTGGCGAAAGGCGGCTGGGACTATCAGCTGGTCGATCAGCTTAAGCCGCAGCCCGGCGATATCGTGCTGCCGAAACCGCGCTACAGCGGCTTCTTTAACACCGCGCTCGACAGCATTCTGCGCAGCCGCGGCATCCGCCATCTGATCTTTACCGGTATTGCCACCAACGTCTGCGTGGAATCGACCCTGCGCGACGGCTTCTTCCTCGAGTATTTCGGTATCGTGCTGGAAGACGCCACCCATCAGGCCGGTCCGGCGTTCGCCCAGCAGGCGGCGCTGTTCAATATCGAAACCTTCTTTGGCTGGGTCAGCGATGTCGCCAGCTTCTGTACCGCCCTTGAGCCCGCCGCGCCGCGCGCCTTTTCCGAGGAGAAACGTTATGCCTAAACAGGTGATTATTCCGCCAGGCACCACTACGCCTATCGCCCCGTTTGTCCCGGGCACGCTGGCCGACGGCGTGGTTTACGTCTCCGGCACCCTGCCGTTTGATAAGCAAAACAACGTGGTTTATATCGGCGACCCAAAGGCGCAAACCCGCCACGTGCTGGAAACCATCAAGAGCGTTATCGAGACGGCGGGGGGCAGTATGGCGGATGTGACCTTCAACAGCATCTTTATCACCGACTGGAAAAACTACGCCGCGATTAATGAGGTCTACGCGGAGTTCTTCCCCGGCGACAAACCGGCGCGTTTCTGTATTCAGTGCGGGCTGGTGAAGCCCGATGCGCTGGTGGAAATAGCCACCGTCGCGCATATCGGGAAGCCGGCATGATGAAGCTAAATGTCTCCCCGGCGCCTTATCCGGGCGCACCGGTGGTGGTTCTGAGCGCCGGGCTCGGCGGCGCGGGCGGCTACTGGCTACCGCAGCGGGCGGCGCTCGAACCGCACTATCAACTGGTGAGCTATGACCATAACGGCACCGGTGAAAACGGCGGCCCGCTGCCCGTCGGCTACAGCATGGCGGCCATGGCGCAGGAGCTTAACGCGGCGCTGCAGGAGGCGGGGATTGTGCGTTTTGCGCTGGTCGGTCACGCCCTGGGCGCGCTGATCGGTCTGCAGCTGGCGCTGGACCATCCCGAAGCGATAAGCGCCCTGGTGCTGGTGAACGGCTGGCTGACGCTCTCCCCGCATACCCGCCGCTGCTTTCTGGTGCGCGAACGCCTGCTGCACGCGGGCGGCGCGCAGGCGTGGGTAGAAGCGCAGCCGCTGTTCCTCTATCCGGCGGAGTGGATGGCTTCTCGCCTGCCGCGGCTGGAGGCCGAAGACGCGCTCGCCATCAGCCATTTCCAGGGCAAAGAGAATTTACTGAAAAGGCTGAACGCCCTCAAGCAGGCCGACTTTTCGCGGCGGGCGGCAGCGATAACCTGCCCGACGCTGATTATCAGCGCCGCTGACGATCTGCTGGTCCCGGCCTCCTGCTCCCGCGTGCTGCAGGCGGCAATCCCCGGCAGCCAGCTGGCGGAAATGGCCTGGGGCGGCCACGCCTGCAACGTTACCGATACCGCCACCTTTAACCCTATTTTATGCGACGGGCTGGCCGCGATGCTGCCCGCCCCCCAGGAGAATCTATGAGCGAAGCCATTAGCCCGGCCGCCTGCGCCGCGCTGTTTACCGAGGCCCGAACCCACAACGGCTGGCTGGACAGGCCGGTCAGCGACGAGCAGCTGCGTGAAATCTACGCCTTGCTGAAAATGGGACCGACCTCCGCTAACTGCTCCCCGGCGCGCTTCGTTTTCATCCGTACACCGGAAGGCAAAGAGAAGCTGCGCCCGGCCCTGTCGAGCGGCAACGTTGCGAAGACCCTGCAGGCGCCGGTCACCGCTATCGTCGCCTGGGACAACGCGTTCTATGACCGGCTGCCGGAGCTGTTCCCTCACGGCGACGCCCGCAGCTGGTTTACCTCCAGCCCGCAGATGGTGGAAGAGACCGCCTTTCGCAACGGTACATTGCAGGCGGCGTACCTGATTTTCGCCTGCCGCGCGCTGGGCCTGGACACCGGCCCCATGTCGGGCTTTGACCGCGAAAAAGTCGATGCGGCGTTTTTTGCCGACGGCGCCTGGAAAAGCAACCTGCTGATTAATATCGGCTACGGCGATCCCGGCAAGCTGTACGCTCGCCTGCCGCGTCTGCCTTTTGATGATGCCTGCCAGCTGGCATAAGGAGCCCGCATGTCTACTGCCGATAAACAAAGCTTTCGCGACGCCATGGCCCACGTCGGGGCGGCGGTCAACATCATCACCACCGATGGTCCCGCAGGCCGCGCCGGCTTTACCGCCAGCGCCGTCTGCAGCGTTACCGACGCGCCGCCCACGCTGCTGGTGTGCCTGAATCGCTCCGCCTCGGTGTGGCCGATCTTCAGCCAGCACCAGGCCCTGTGCGTCAACACCCTGGCGGCCGGCCAGGAAGAGCTCTCGAACGTTTTCGGCGGTAAAACGCCGATGGCGGAGCGCTTCGCCGCCGCCGACTGGCAAACCGGCGCGACCGGCTGTCCGCGTCTGGAAGCGGCGCTGGTCAGCTTCGACTGCCGCATCAGCCAGATCGTCAGCGTCGGAACTCACGACATCCTGTTTTGCGAAGTGGCGGCGATTGTACGCCATCCGGAACCGCGCGGACTGATGTGGTTCGACCGCGGCTACCACACGCTGATGCGTCCAGCCTGTTAACCCTAAACCCAGGATCTCATCATGGCTCTCTTCGATTTTCCTCGCTGGCAGTTAACCTCCCCCTCCGCCGCGTCCGGCGTCGTGGCCCCCGATGAACGGCTGTCGGTCGGGCAAACCGTGGTGATGGGCGTTCAGCACGCGGTGGCGATGTTTGGCGCGACCGTCCTGATGCCAATCCTGATGGGGCTGGAGCCCAATCTGTCGATCCTGATGTCCGGCATCGGCACCCTGCTGTTCTTTTTGGTTACCGGCGGGCGCGTGCCGAGCTACCTTGGCTCCAGCGCCGCCTTTGTCGGCGTGGTCATCGCCGTTACCGGCTTCAACGGCCAGGGGCTTAACCCGCACCTTAGCGTCGCGCTGGGCGGCATTATCCTCTGCGGGCTGGTTTATACCCTGATTGGCCTGGTGGTGATGAAAATCGGCACCCGCTGGATTGAGCGGCTGATGCCGCCGGTAGTCACCGGCGCGGTGGTCATGGCGATAGGCCTTAACCTCGCGCCAATCGCGGTACGCAGCGTATCAGCAACGCCGTTCGACGGCTGGATGGCGGTGCTGACGGTGCTGTGCATCGGCCTGGTCGCGGTGTTTACCCGCGGGATGCTGCAGCGGCTGCTGATCCTCGTCGGGCTGATTATCGCCTGCGCGCTGTACGCGCTGCTGGCCAACGGCCTCGGGCTGGGCAAGCCGCTGGATTTTAGCCTGCTTGAGCAGGCGGCGTGGTTCGGTTTGCCGCAGATGACCGCCCCGACCTTTAACGGCCAGGCAATGATGCTGATCGCTCCCGTGGCGGTGATTCTGGTGGCGGAAAACCTCGGCCACCTGAAGGCGGTTGCCGGGATGACCGGGCGCAATATGGACCCGTATATGGGCCGCGCGTTCGTCGGCGACGGACTGGCAACGATGCTCTCCGGCTCGGTTGGCGGCAGCGGTGTGACCACCTACGCGGAGAATATCGGCGTGATGGCGGTCACCAAAGTGTACTCGACGCTGGTGTTCGTCGCGGCGGCGCTGATTGCGATGCTGCTTGGGTTTTCACCGAAATTCGGCGCGCTGATCCATACCATTCCGGGACCGGTGATCGGCGGCGCATCGATTGTGGTGTTTGGCCTGATTGCCGTCGCGGGCGCGCGAATTTGGGTGCAGAACCGCGTGGATTTGAGCCAGAACGCAAATCTGATTATGGTGGCGGTGACGCTGGTGCTGGGGGCGGGCGACTTCGCGCTTTCGCTCGGCGGCTTTACCCTCGGCGGCATCGGGACGGCCACCTTCGGCGCGATCCTGCTCCACGCTCTGCTTAACCGCCGTCCGCGTGAGGCCGGGCAAACCAACGTCACCCCGGTATGAAAGCGTGCGACGCCAGCAGACCCGTACCGGGAAATCCCCGGTCGCGCTGCGCTTACCGGGGCTACAAAACAGCGTCAACCCGTAGCCCGGTTAAGGCGTTTACGCCGCGAGCCGGGCGTTCCTCCCGCTCAGCGGAACCTGCAAAGTGGAAAAAAAACCGCCGACGTGACGTCGGCGGCGAGGGTGATGGGGTCGGGCCCGGGAGATTAACCCCCATCAGCAACAATCCGGCGCGCTAGCTTTCGCGGCTACCATGACTGTTTTTGCCCCCTTTCTTGCCCGCTTCGGAAGCGCGTTGAGGATCGTTTTTAAAGTTCCCCCCGCTATGCTGGCCACCTTTACGACCTGCTTCTGATGCTCTTTCACGGTCTTCGGCAAAGTTGCCGGCACCGCCACGATGGTTTGCCATTACTGACCTCCATTTAGGTTAGACATCATGCTGCATTAGGTGAAACACGAGGCTCTGGCCTCCGCGATACGGGTTGCGTATCACGTGCTTTTAAGGTTAGCGAAGGAAAGCCGTGCCAGGTGGATATCGTCACATTCTGAAATAGATTTTGTATAAGAACTGCCGCTATTGCGCCGGACGCGCGCTAAGCGACTCTTATGACAGCCTAAAATGGCGCCGCTGAAGATGTATCTTTTTGCAACAGCCCTGAATGTTAGCAATGTTGTTATAAATCAAATAAATGATTGTTGCATTTGCACTCTTCGCCAGAGGTCTTATCTTTAAAGGTAGCCAGTCGACTGGCTGGCTCATAACGCAACCGAGGAGTGATGCAAATGGCTAAGATTCTGGTGCTTTATTATTCCATGTACGGACACATTGAGACCATGGCGCATGCCGTCGCCGAAGGAGCAAACAAGGTAGATGGCGTTGAAGTGGTCGTGAAGCGCGTGCCGGAAACCATGCAGGCAGAGGTTTTTGCCAAAGCAGGCGGGAAAACGCAAAACGCGCCCGTCGCCACGCCGCAGGAGCTGGCTGAGTACGACGCCATCATCTTTGGTACCCCAACCCGTTTCGGCAATATGTCCGGACAGATGCGCACCTTTCTCGATCAGACCGGCGGCCTGTGGGCGTCCGGAGCGCTGTACGGCAAACTGGCCAGCGTATTCAGCTCAACCGGTACCGGCGGCGGTCAGGAGCAAACCATCACCTCAACCTGGACCACGCTTGCCCACCACGGGATGATTATTGTACCGATTGGCTACGGCGCCCAGGAGCTGTTTGATGTTTCGCAGGTTCGCGGCGGCACGCCTTACGGCGCCACCACCATTGCCGGCGGCGACGGCTCACGCCAGCCAAGTGAAGAAGAATTAGCCATTGCCCGCTATCAGGGGCAACACGTTGCGGGTCTGGCAGTGAAATTACACGGTTAATCTTCAGCAGGAGGACAAGCATGCCGAATCAAGAAGCAAAGGCCCACCGCGTGGGTGAATGGGCCAGTCTGCGCAATACGTCTCCCGAAATTGCCGAGGCGATTTTTGAATTAGCCAATTACGATGAAAAGCTGGCGGAGAAAATCTGGGAAGAAGGCAGCGATGAAGTCCTGCCCCTCGCCTTCGCCAAAACCGACAAAGACTCCCTGTTCTGGGGCGAACAAACTATCGAACGCAAGAACGTGTAGCCGGGACAGGTACGCAGTACCGCCTCCGGGAGTTCTTACATGAGCTTCCCGGAGGCGGGGCGTTGCGCCTGTTCGGGCTACAAGACCAGGCTAAACATCGGCAGCAAGACCCGGATTGCTCCGGGTTTTTTATACTCTGCTACTTCGTGGCCTCGGCCATCGCTTTTTTAAAGGTGTCCATCGGACAGAAGCCGTTGTCATCGACCGGACAACCGTTTAGCGCCAGCGTCACCCGCTGCGGCGGCGATTGCAGGGTCAGCGCATCGGCATTGCGCAGCTGTTCGGTACTTTGATACACGTACTCAATCTTCATCAAATCGCGATTGCCGCTCTTATCATGCCAGCGCTGGAACACCAGCTTGCCGCCGATGGGCGTACGTTCGTACTGGTTGTGCAGCTGATAAGGTTTAAAATCCAGCGCCGTCAGCAGCGAGGCGATATTGGAATCGTGCCCCACCAGCAGCGTGACTTTCGCCGCGTCGCCCACCAGCGCGTTATCGATATATTTCACCAGCGGTTTAGCCACGTTGCGCGCCACTTCCGGCGAGGTGAAGAGACTGTCCTGATAGCCGTTTTTCAGCTTCGACAGCACCTGCCACTGCTTATCGCTGGCGATTTCGCCCCACGCCACCTGGTCTTTCGGGAAACCTTCGTAATATTGCAGCGTAAAGGCGTCAACCAGCGAGTTGCCGACTTTAAGCGGCCCGGAAACGCCCGGCTCCTGCTGATATTTGGCGCTAAAGGTATCTTTCGCGTCGCTCAGCGAGCACTGCTGCTTCTCTTTGCAGGACGGGGAGTTACGGTAGTCGGTCATCTCCTCCAGCAGCTTATAGCTTTCGCTCAGCTGCATCCCCTGCCGCTCTTTCTCCATCGCCTGCACCGCCTTTTCGCTAAACGCGGCGGAATCGTCAGTGATCACCGGATTAAACGTCGGGTCCATGGTGCCCATTTTTTCCTGATGGTGCACGGTCACGCCGCAGCCGGGAAACGCGCCGGTGATAAAGAACTGCGCGGTGGCGACGGTGCGCTGCAGGCTATTGGCATAGGCGTAGACCGCGTTCTCCGGCGGGCATTCGCCGCTGGTCACCAGCCCCTGCTGCGCCAGCCATTCGCGCATATAGTGCCCCATATACACTTCCAGCACCCCGCCCTTGGTGGTCAGCTGGCCGCCGGGGACATCCCACTCAGGCCAGGACTTCGGCGTTGATTGCTCCAGCACGCTGCCGTTGTTCGCCAGCGGCGCGCGCAGGTTATGGCGGCTCATGATCAGCACCTGCTGAAGCTGGTACCCTTCCGGTGCCGCCTGTTCCTGCGCCTGGACGCCGGCGGAGAGTAAAATAACGCCGGTCACGGCGGCAGCGAGTAGACTTTTTCTCATCCCTTAATCCTCAGTCAGTGATTATCATCGCCTTAATTGTGACAAATTTATGACATTTTTCCGGGCAATGGCTCGCAAAGTGCGGAAAGAAATACGCTTTCCGCCAGAACGAAGGGAGGCTGAAATCAGAGGGAGGGCGTTACTCCGGTAGCGGTACCGCCGCCAGCGTGCAGATAGCCGCATGCTTGCCGCCGCGATGGTCGACGATCTGCACTTTATCGCCGGCTTTTTTTCCTTCGCAGGGTTTTAACACCTGCTCGACAATACGTTCGCGAATTGACGGGTGCCCGGCGTCAGCCAGGCTATGGAATGAAGTCAGAATCAACAACGGCCCAATAAGACCGATGATATGCTTGTTAAACATTTATTACTCTCAATCCTATTTAAGCGGGCCAAGGGTAGCAGCCTGTGGGGCTCTCGTCTGTAAATTCGCTTAAACGAGTGTAACCCGTTCATTTTTTCACCACACCTTTGCTTTACTCTTCACATTTATTCATGTAAATAATAATTTCAGTGTATTGCTGGCAGTCTATTCTCGTCTGATTCATCGGGTCATCTTTAAGAAATATCCCGATGCTATTATCTCGATATCACGGTATTTTTTCTTCATGTTAAACATAACATTAGGTTAATCTATGTCAGGTATCCTGCTCTTTATCGTCGCGGTGGTTTTGCTGGGAGTAGCCATCTTCAGCCTGGTCTCCTATGTGAAGGATCGGCGCTCTGCACAGCTGCCAACTCATAAGAAAAAGAAATAATACGTCCTCACTATTCTTACCTTCTGCCCCTGCTATCTCTCCCGAGCGCCTGATTTCAAACGAGAATGACAAAAAAGAAGGCAGGCTCAATCGCCTGCCTTTGTGTCGGCGTAAAAAATCGTTACGATTCCCAGGCCTGTTCCGCTTTGGCGCCGTCAAACTGCGGCGGCGGCTTGCGGAAGCGGCGGGTCAGATACGTCAGATACAGCAGCCCGAGACCCGCCCATATCAGACCCAGCGTCAGCGAGGTCGCCTCCAGGTTAATCCACAGTACGCCCACCGTTAGCGCGCCCACCATCGGCAAAAGCAGATAGTGAAAGCGATCTTTCCAGGTTTTGTTAAAACCTTTACGCCGCCAGAAGTGGTTAAATACCGACAGGTTAACGAAGGTAAACGCCACCAGCGCGCCAAAGTTAATCAGCGCCGTGGCGGTGACCAGGTCAAAGAACAGCGCCGACAGCGCGACAATCCCCACCATGATCACGTTCAGCGCCGGGGTACGCCATTTCGGATGGACGTAGCCGAAAATGCGCTCCGGGAAAACGTTATCGCGGCCCATAACGTACAGCAGCCGTGACACGCTGGCGTGCGAAGCCAGGCCTGAGGCCAGGGTATTCACAAACGTCGTGCACAGGAAAATCGACTGGAACAGCTTGCCGCCAACGTAGAGGGCGATCTCCGGCAGCGCCGCGTCCGGGTCTTTAAAACGGCTAATATCGGGAAAAAAGAGCTGCATAAAGAACGAGGCGGCGATAAAAATCACCCCACCGTAGACCGCAGTAAGGAAAATGGCCTTCGGGATCACCCGCGCGGCGTCCGGCGTCTCTTCGGAAAGCGTGGTCACCGCATCGAAACCGAGGAACGAAAAGCAGACTATCGTCGCCCCGGTAATGATCGGAATCAGGTGCGCATTCTGGCTAATAAACGGCTGGAGCGACCAGACGGTGCCCACCCCTTCCCCTTTATGCAACCCCTGCACCACCAGCACGATAAAGACCACCATGATCGAGATCTGCACCAGCACGAACAGGGTGTTGAAGTTCGCCACCAGGTTGACGCTTTTCAGGTTCGCCGCGGTGAGAATAGCCACAAACGTCACCACCCACACCCAGGGCGGCACGTCCGGAAACAGCGCGGAAAGATAAATCTTCGCCAGCAGCACGTTGATCATCGGCAGGAATAGATAATCCAGCAGCGATGACCAGCCCACCATAAAACCGACGTGCGGGCTGATCGACTTCTGCGCATAGGTATAGGCCGAACCCGCCTGCGGAAACTGGCGCACCAGCTTGCCGTAGCTGATGGCGGTAAACAGCACCCCGGCCAGCGCCAGCAGATAGGACGCCGGGACGTGGCCGTTGCTGATGCCGGAGACGATGCCGAAAGTATCGAAAACCGTCATCGGCGTCAGATAGGCGAGGCCCATCATCACCACCTGCCACAGCTTGAGAGACTTGCGCAGGCGCGGTTTTTCCGCCCCGGAGGCGTTATCGAGAGAGGGATTAATAGACATAGCCATTTCCCCCGCTGCACACCTGGGTTTGCGGTCGTAGAGACCGGGAAACCAACCTGCTTCGCAACGGGGTTAATGGCAAATCAAAAGGTAAAAAGAACCGACGAGCGGCGGTGGCGACGCATTCCATGCGGCCATGACGGCCCCCTTCTCCCTGCGGATATTTAAACATCTGCATCATTTCCTACCTCGTTACACACTGTGTCGTTAACTGAAGCCCCGTTGCCGCCTGCGCTCCTTAACGCGACATCCGGGAATGGCTGGGCTCCCAGCAAAAACGTCCGACCAGGCTCCGCTCAGGCCGCATGATGCTACTCGTGATAATGCTAAAGCGCCCCTCGCGGGGCGAAAATCAGGCGTTTTTCAACATCCACTCGATTTCAGTTTCTGTGATCAGACGCTCAAACTGCAGTAATTCGTCATTTTTACAGGCGTGATAAACGTGGCAGAAGCGTTCGCCAAGCCGCTCGCGCAGATGATCGTTTTGCATAAACTCCCACAGCGCATCGCTCTGGCGAATCGGGAACGGCAGCCCCTCCTGCTCGAGGCCGTTGCCCTCCACCTCTTCCTGTAACGGCAGCGGATTATCCAGACCGTGGAGGATGCCGGCAAAAATCGCCGCCATCACCAGATACGGGTTGGCGTCCGCCCCGGCCACGCGATACTCGACGCGGTGATTGTGCCGATCGCCGCACGGAATGCGCAGCGCCACCGTCCGGTTGTTGTGCCCCCACGACGCCTGGGTCGGCACGTACATTCCCGGCTGGAAACGACGATACGAGTTCACGTTTGGCGCCAGCAGCGCCATCGACGCCGGCATCAGGTCAATCATCCCGGCGAGCGCGCGTTTTAACATCGCGGAATCTTCGCCGTCCGCGTCCGCCAGCACGTTCTCGCCTTTGTTGTTCTGCATACTGATATGGATATGCATCCCGCTACCGGCGTGCTCTTCATAGGGTTTCGCCATAAAAGTGGCGTGCATCTTATGCTTCTCCGCCATCAAACGCACGAGACGTTTTAACGCCAGCGCATCATCGCAGGCGTCGAGCACGTTATCGGTATGGTGGAGGTTGATTTCAAACTGGCCGGGAGAGGCTTCCGCCACCGCGCCGTCGGCGGGGATCAGCTGGAGCTGGGCGATCTCATCGATTTCGTTAAGCACGTCGGCAAAGTGGTTGAGGTTGTCGACGGAGTAAACCTGGCTTTGGGTATTGCGATCGCCGGTTCCCGGCGCGCACGGCGGCTGCAGGTAACCTTCCGCGTCGCGCTTGCGGTCAAGTAAATAGAACTCCAGCTCTACCGCTACCACGGGGAACAGCCCGCGCTGGCGCAGCTGCTGCCAGAGCCGGTTCAGCACGTTCCGCGGCTCAACGTCAAAGGGAGCGCCATCTTCATCAACCATGGTCAGCAGAACCTGACCAATGTATTCCGGGTCCGCCGCCGACGGGGTTAAGGTTCCCAGCACCGGCACGCAGGTGCGGTCTGGTTCGCCCATCTCCTGGCCGAGCCCCGCCTCTTCCACCACGTTGCCGAGAATATCCATCGCAAACACCGAAGCCGGGAAATAGCACCCCTTCTCCAGCTTGCTCAGGCTGGACACCGGGATCCGCTTACCGCGGAAGCAGCCGTTCAGGTCGGTTAGCAGCACATCAACGTATTGCGTATTGGGGTAACGCTCGAGGTAGCGCTTCACTTCCCAGGTGAATGCGCTGACCCGTCTCTCTTCCGACTGCTGAACAAAATTCTCAACTTCTACGATATTGGTTTCCATGATTCACCGCCGTTGTTTTAGTTTCGGACCCTGAATGGCACTGTTAAATATAATGTCCACCCTTCGAATGTGTATGCAAACAAATTGTTTGTCAAATGTTAAATTAAGTTTGCAAAGGGCTATATCCACTGCTAGATTGAGAAAATATTGAACGAAATGGCCGTTTTACCCGCTAATCCGGTCATAATTTAGTCCACTTTGTGAGGGCGATCATGGAAAATATAATGTACAAGCCAGTTATTGGCGTGGTGATGTGTCGAAACAGGCTTAAGGGTCACCAGACCCAGACTCTGCAAGAGAAGTACCTGAACGCGATTGTGAACGCCGGCGGCGTGCCGATTGCCCTGCCGCACGCGCTGGCCGAGCCGGAACTGCTTTCTGCGCTACTGCCGAAACTGGACGGCATTTATCTGCCCGGCAGCCCGAGCAACGTACAGCCGCACCTCTATGGTGAAAACGGCGATGAGCCTGACGCCGATCCCGGGCGTGATCTTCTGAGCATGGCGCTGATCGACGCCGCGCTCGAAAGGCGCATCCCCATTTTCGCCATCTGCCGTGGACTACAGGAACTGGTTGTCGCCACCGGCGGGACTCTGTATCGTCGTCTGTTCGAGCAGCCTGAGCTTCTTGAACACCGCGAAGACCCCGAACTTCCCGTCGAGCAGCAATATGCGCCCTCGCATGAAGTTCAGGTTCAGCAAGGAGGATTACTTTCTCAGTTAATACCGGGCTGCAACACGTTTTGGGTAAACTCGTTACACGGGCAGGGAGCAAAAACGACGGGTCCACGGCTGCGCGTGGAGGCGCGTTCTCCGGACGGGCTGGTGGAAGCGGTCAGCGTTAACGACCACCCTTTCGCCCTCGGCGTGCAGTGGCATCCTGAATGGAACAGTAGCGAATACGCCCTGTCGCGAATGTTGTTTGAAGGTTTTATCACCGCCTGTCAGAGCTATATTGCTGAAAAACAGCGACTCTGACCACTACCGTTAAGGAAATGCAAATATGAGCGATGACGGACTGGCGCCAGGGAAACGTCTGTCAGAGATCCGCCAACAGCTGGGTCTCTCACAGCGTCGTGCCGCCGAACTGTCTGGGTTAACACATAGTGCCATCAGCACCATAGAACAGGACAAAGTCAGTCCTGCGATCAGTACGCTGCAAAAGCTGCTGAAAGTCTACGGGCTGTCGCTCTCGGAATTCTTTTCTGAACCAGAAAAACCGGCTGAACCGCAGGTGGTTATCAATCAGGACGATCTGATTGAAATCGGCAGTCAGGGGGTGTCGATGAAGCTGGTTCATAATGGCAATCCGAACCGCACGCTGGCGATGATTTTTGAAACGTACCAGCCTGGAACCACAACCGGGGAGAGGATCAAGCATCAGGGTGAGGAGATAGGCACCATACTGGAAGGTGAAGTCGTGCTGACCATCAACGGTCAGGCGTATCATCTGGTGGCTGGGCAAAGCTATGCCATTAACACCGGCATACCGCATAGCTTCAGCAATACCTCGGCGGGTATCTGCCGAATTATCAGCGCCCATACCCCCACCACATTCTGATTTTTTAGCCTGAGGTTTTCTCAGGCTTTCTTCAGGCCTGCGCCGTCGGAGGCGAACTCCGGCGGCGCGAAGATAACGCAGTTCACCTTGCGCAATGCGGAAAGACTTATTCCGCTGGCCCCGGATAATTCACGCCTGTTAATGGGCAATTTAAACGGTACTCAACCCCGGGGACGCCCTGCGCCCTGAGGGTCTGAAATCACCACTTTTTTATTTTTCCGATTATGTCATTAAGGAGTCATGATGGATTTTCACAACCTGGCTTACTGGCAAGAAAAAGCAAACAATATCGCGATTGAAACGCGGCTATTTATTAACGGCGAATACAGCGCCGCCGCCGATAATAGCGTGTTCGCCACCGTCGACCCTACCGCCCAGCAGACGCTCGCCGAAGTCGCGCGCGGCAAAAAGGCCGACGTCGATCGCGCGGTCCAGGCCGCCCGCGGCGTCTTCGATCGCGGCGACTGGTCGCAGGCCTCCCCTGCCCAGCGCAAAGCGGTGCTGCATAAATTCGCCGACCTGATGGAAGCCCATCGCGAAGAGCTGGCGCTGCTGGAAACCCTCGACACCGGTAAACCGATTCGCCACAGCCTGCGCGACGATGTCCCCGGCGCCGCCCGCGCAATCCGCTGGTACGCCGAAGCCATCGATAAAGTGTACGGCGAAGTCGCCCCCACCGGCGGCAACGAACTGGCCATGATCGTCCGCGAACCGATTGGCGTGATTGCGGCGGTGGTGCCGTGGAATTTTCCGCTGCTGCTGGCCTGCTGGAAGCTTGGCCCGGCGCTGGCGTCCGGCAACAGCGTGGTGCTTAAGCCGTCGGAAAAATCCCCGCTTACCGCTCTGCGCCTGGCGGGCCTGGCGAAACAGGCCGGGCTGCCGGACGGCGTATTCAACGTGGTGAGCGGTTTCGGCCATGAAGCAGGTCAGGCGCTGGCGCAGCATCATGACGTTGAAGTCATCACCTTTACCGGCTCCACCCGCACCGGTAAACAGCTGCTGAAAGACGCGGGCGACAGCAATATGAAGCGCGTCTGGCTGGAGGCGGGCGGTAAAAGCGCCAATATCGTCTTTGCCGACTGCCCGGACCTGCAAAAAGCGGTTAACGCCACCGCCGGCGGTATTTTCTACAATCAGGGCCAGGTCTGTATCGCCGGTACCCGTCTGCTGCTTGAGGAGAGCATCGCCGGCCGCTTTCTCGACCTGCTAAAAGAGCAGGCAAAGGGCTGGCAGCCTGGCAATCCGCTCGACCCGAATACCACCATGGGCATGCTGATCGACAACAGCCACGCCGATAGCGTCCACAGCTTTATTCGCGCCGGCGAAGCGCACAGCACGCTGCTGCTGGATGGACGTAAAAATCCGTGGCCCGCGGCGGTCGGCCCGACCATCTTCGTCGACGTCGACCCCGCCTCCGCCCTCAGCCAGGAGGAGATATTCGGCCCGGTGCTGGTGGTGACCCGCTTTAAAACCGAAGAGCAGGCGCTGGCGCTGGCCAACGACAGCCGCTACGGCCTCGGCGCGGCGGTCTGGACCCGCGATCTCTCCCGCGCTCACCGCGTCAGCCGCCGTCTGAAAGCCGGCTCCGTCTTTGTGAACAACTACAACGATGGCGATATGACCGTGCCCTTCGGCGGCTATAAGCAGAGCGGCAACGGACGCGATAAGTCCCTGCACGCGCTGGAAAAATTCACTGAACTGAAAACTATCTGGATTGCCCTGGAGTCTTAATCATGAGCGAACATACCACCAGCTATTACGCCGCCAGCGCCAACCGCTATGAGCCGTTCCCGACGCTGGACGAATCGATCGGCTGCGACGTCTGCGTCGTCGGCGGCGGCTATACCGGCCTCTCTTCGGCGCTGCATCTGGCCGAAATGGGCTACGATGTGGTGCTGCTGGAAGGCGCGCGCATCGGCTTCGGCGCCAGCGGACGCAACGGCGGCCAGCTAGTCAACTCCTATAGCCGCGATATCGACGTTATCGAAAAAACCTACGGCCCGGATGCCGCGAAAATGCTCGGCAGCATGATGTTTGAAGGCGGCGACATTATTCGTGAACGTATCCAGCGCTATCAGATTGCCTGCGACTATCGCCCCGGCGGGCTGTTTGTCGCGCTGAATCATAAACAGCTGGAGACCCTGGAAGAGCAGAAAGCGAACTGGGAGCGCTACGGCAATACCCAGCTGGAGCTGCTGGATGCCAGCGCCATTCGTCGCGAAGTGGACAGCGACCGCTACGCCGGCGCGCTGCTGGACCACAGCGGCGGTCATATCCATCCGCTCAATCTGGCGATTGGCGAAGCGGACGCCATTCGGCTCAACGGCGGCCGGGTTTACGAACAATCACCGGTCACCGGCATTCAGCACAGCAGCCCGGCGGTAGTGACCACCGCACGCGGACAGGTCACCGCCCGCTACGTGATCGTCGCCGGTAACGCCTATCTCGGCGATAAGCTCGAGCCGGAGCTGGCGAAACGCAGCATGCCGTGCGGCACCCAGGTGGTCACCACCGCGCCGCTGTCTGAGGATCTGGCGCGCTCGCTGATCCCGAAAAACTACTGCGTAGAAGATTGTAACTATCTGCTGGATTACTACCGCCTGACCGCCGACAACCGTCTGCTGTACGGCGGCGGCGTGGTGTACGGCGCACGGGATCCGGACGACGTTGAGCGGCTGATTATGCCGAAGCTGCTGAAAACCTTCCCGCAGCTGCAGGGGGTGAAAATCGACTACCGCTGGACCGGCAACTTCCTGCTGACCCTCTCGCGAATGCCGCAGTTTGGCCGCCTCGATAACAATATCTATTATATGCAGGGCTACAGCGGCCACGGGGTCACCTGTACCCACCTCGCCGGACGGCTGATTTCGGAGCTGCTGCGCGGGGACGCCGAACGTTTCGACGCCTTCGCCAGGCTGCCGCACTATCCGTTCCCCGGCGGGCGCAGCCTGCGTATTCCGTTTACCGCCATGGGCGCGGCTTACTACAGCCTGCGCGATCGGCTCGGCGTGTAATCCCCTCGGCCGACGGCGCCCGCCGTCGGCTATTTTTCCTCGCCGTTGCGCGGCGGAAATCGCTGCTGGAAGTAGTGGCGCAAAAACTCCACGGTGGTACGAATTTTGGCCGAGGTCGCCAGCCGCGACACGTATACCGCCCAGATATTGGCGGGCTGATAGTACTCCGGCAGCAGCTGCACCAGATTGCCGCTGGCGATATTTTCCCTGACGTCCCACCACGAGCGCAGCGCAATCCCCTGCCCCTCCAGGCACCACTGATGGACGATTTCACCGTGGTTAGACGACAGCGGTCCGGTCACCTTGATGGCGTGCTCCCCCTCTTTATCATCGCGCAGCTGCCAGACGCCAAAGGGCCGGTCGCGCTCTTTGATCACCAGACAGGGTAGCGCGGCGAGATCGCTGAGCTGTTTCGGCCGGGGATAGCGGGCGACAAACGCCGGCGAGGCGCAGAGGATGCGGTGATTGCTGGCAAGCTGGCGGGCTATCAGATTGGGCGCGATATCGTCGCCGACGCGAATATCCAGATCGACCCCTTCATTGGCCAAATCCACCAGCCGGTCGGCGACGTCAAAACGGATCTCCAGCTGCGGGTAGCGACGGGCCAGCTCGGAGAGCGCCGGCGCGACTACCCGCCGGCCAAAGCCAAAGCTGCTGATAATCCGCAGCGTCCCCTGCGGCACCTGCCGCACATCGGAGAGCTCATCCATCATCTGGTCGACATCCTGCAAAATGCGTAGTCCCCATTCGTAGATGCGCTCGCCCTCTTCGGTGATAGCCACGCGCCGGGTGGTACGGTGCAGCAGCTGGACGTTGAGCGTTTGCTCCAGCAGCGACACGCGCTTGCTGACGAAAGCCGGCGAGACGCCGAGCTCTTCCGCGGCGGCGGCAAAACCGGCGCGGCGGGCAACCAGCATAAAGACGCGTAAATCGTTCAGCAGCGGCAGATTATTCATGATTCGTGTTTTATGTTTCACCAGTTAACGGGATTAATTATGAATCAGTCAATTATAGGATAGCGGTGAAGTCAATTTTCCTTACCTCAAACTGAGAATAACGATGAATAAAACCTTACGTATTGCCGCCATCCCCGGCGATGGCATCGGTAAAGAAGTGCTGCCGGAAGGCGTCCGCGTACTGCAGGCCGCCGCCGAACGCTGGGGGCTGGCGTTAAGCTTCGAGCACTTTGAGTGGGCCAGCTGCGACTATTACGCGCAGCACGGCGCCATGATGCCCGACGACTGGCGCGCGCAGCTGCAAACGTTTGATGCGATCTACTTCGGCGCGGTCGGCTGGCCGGATATCGTGCCGGACCACATTTCACTGTGGGGCTCGCTGCTGAAGTTCCGCCGCGAGTTCGACCAGTACGTCAACCTGCGTCCGGTGCGCCTGTTCCCCGGCGTCCCCTGCCCGCTGGCGGGGAAAGCGCCCGGCGATATCGATTTTTACGTGGTGCGTGAGAATACCGAAGGGGAATATTCCGCCCTCGGCGGCCATGTGAATCCGGGGACCGAACATGAAGTGGTGATTCAGGAGTCGGTATTTACCCGTCGCGGCGTTGACCGGATCCTGCGCTACGCCTTCGAGCTGGCGCAGAGCCGCCCGCGCAAAACCCTGACCTCGGCGACCAAATCCAACGGTCTGGCCATCAGCATGCCTTTCTGGGACCAGCGCGTCGAAGCGATGGCGCAGCACTACCCGGAGGTGAAATGGGATAAGCAGCACATTGATATTCTGTGCGCCCGCTTCGTGCTGCAGCCGGAGCGTTTTGACGTGGTGGTCGGCTCCAATCTGTTCGGCGATATCCTCTCCGATCTCGGCCCGGCCTGTACCGGCACCATCGGCATTGCCCCGTCGGCAAACCTCAATCCGGACCGCACCTTTCCGTCGCTGTTTGAAGCGGTACACGGTTCGGCGCCGGATATTTACGGCAAAAATATCGCCAACCCGATTGCCACCATCTGGGCCGGCGCGATGATGCTCGACTTCCTCGGCAACGGGGACGCGCGCTACCAGGCCGCCCACGACGGCATTCTGGCGGCGATTGAGCAGACCATCGCCAGCGGACCGAAGACGCCGGATATGCAAGGCAGCGCCTCCACCCAGCAGGTGGGCGAGGCGATTTGTCGGGCGATTGTTGAACAAAAGTAGCCCGGACAGGCGCGTCAAGCGCCGCCTCCCGGAAAGTGTGCAAGGGTTCCGTTCACTATTATCCCGCAGAAAATGTCTCACCGTGGTAGGTGAACGGGTAAAGGGGGAGAAAACCGTCTCCCCCTTTACAATCCCCGCGGTCCCGCAAAGAAATCGGTGCTGCGCACTGCGCTCACCTCCCGGTCCTCAGCCCGCGGTCGGCTCAACTCGACATCGCTGTCTCGATTCGCCTCTGTCCGCCATCCCTGGCGGCCAGCCCTTGTCTTCGGACCTCCGGTTCGCCGATTTCAGCGGGCACCAGGGCATCGCTGCATAACACGTTGTTTCAGAGGCATATCGTAGCTGCAAGAACATCGTCCCGGAGGCGGCGCTTACGCGCCTGTCCGGGCTACCCAATCTGCCTCCCTCAGGCACCGGGCCCGGAAATCCCGGGTCGCGGCGTAAACGCCTTACCCGGGCTACTGCCCCACAGACGGCTGGAAACCCGTAGCCCCGGTAAGCGCAGCGCCACCGGGGAGATGCTCTGGACCGAATTACAGCTCCAGCTCGCGCTGCAGCAGCGCCGCAATCGCCTCGCTGCTCTGCGCCGTCACCAGCGATTGCCGGAACTCCGCATGCATAATGCGCCGCGCCAGCCGCGAGAAAATACGCATATGCTGATCCCCCGCCGAATGCTTATTGAGCGTCAGCATAATCACAAACTGCGCCTCGTCGTCGCCCCACGCCACCGGCTGCGCCAGACGGGCGACGCTGATGGTCGACTGCTCAATATGCTCCGATTTACTGTGCGGAATGGCGAAGCTAAACCCTAACCCGGTGGAGAACACCGCTTCGCGGGCCCACAGATCCGCTTCCAGCTTACGCGGATAGCGGCAGCGCCCGGCCAGCAGCAGATTGTCGGTCATGCCCTTAATCACCTCCTCTTTACTGCGCCAGTCGCTGTTCAGCGTAATGCACTGAGGGGTAATCAGCGGCGCGTCCTGCTGGGTCATACGGAACTGGGCCAGCAGGTGCTCGACCTCCAGCGAAGTACGACACTGCATCGCCTGATTCAGCAGCTGACGGCAGGCGCGGCTGTCAAGCTGCGCCAGACGCGCCTTGGTCGCCGGGATCGATGGCGCGCTCATGCTCAGCTCATCCAGCCCCAGCCCCACCAGCAGCGGCAGCACGGAACCTTTGGCCCCCAGCTCGCCGCACAGGCCGATCCATTTACCCTGGCGATGCACCGCCTGAACCGCGTAATCCAGCGCGCGCAAAAAAGCCGGATTGAGGCTGTTGTAGTGGCGCGTCACCCGGGCGTTATCGCGATCCACCGCCAGCAGATACTGGGTCAGGTCGTTGCTGCCGATACTAAAGAAATCAATCTCTTCGCAGCACTGGTCGATGATAAACATCACCGACGGCACCTCGAGCATGATGCCCAGCGGGATCTTTTCATCAAACGGAATCTGTTCACTGCGCAGCGACTGTTTGGCATCCGCCAGCTGCTCTTTCACCCACAGAATCTCCTCCATCGAGGAGATCATCGGGATCATGATTTTCAGCGCGCCGTGCGCGGAAGCGCGCAGAATCGCCCGCAGCTGGGTGCGGAACAGCGCCTGATACTCCTCATAAATACGCACCGCCCGGTAGCCGAGGAACGGGTTGTTCTCCGCCGGAATGTTGAGGTAGGCCACCGGCTTGTCGCCGCCGATATCCATGGTGCGGATGATAATGCTGCGCCCGTTGGCCGGCTCCAGCGCCTGGCAAAATAGGTTATACAGCTCGTTTTCCGACGGCGCGCTGGGCCTGTCCATATAGAGCATTTCGGTGCGGAACAAGCCTACCGACTGCGCACCGTTGTTGAAGGCCGCCGTCGCCTCTACCGAATGGGCGATGTTGGCCGCCACCTCCAGGCGAATACCGTCTTCCGTACGCCCCGCTTTATCCAGCCAGGCCTGCTGCTGGCGGCGGATCTGCGCCTGCACCCAGGCCTCCTGCTGATAGTAGCGCGCCACCGCTTCATCGGGATTCACCACCACCAGCCCGGCGTTACCGTCAATCTGCACTCGCCGATCGACCCACGGCAGCAGCGCCTCCATATCGACGCCCACCAGGGTGGGAATATTGAACGAACGCGCGAGGATCACCGTATGTGAAGTGGTGCCGCCGCTGCGCAGCAGCAGACCTTTAAGCAGAGTTTTATCCAGTTCAAGAAACTGACTGGGGGTGAGTTCATCGGCGAGGCAGATGGCCTCTTCCGTCAGCTTACCCGGTGCCGGAAAACGATCCTCACCGTAGATATGCTGCAGAAGCTGGAAGCAGACATCGCGCACGTCCAGCACCCGCTCCTGCAAATAACTATTGCCGGAAGCGCTGAACTGGGCGCAAAAATGTTCGCCGGTCGCGACCACCGCCTCAGCGCAGCTCAGGCCGCTCAGCAGCCCGCCCAGCAGATGCTGGCGCAGCGAGGCGTCGGTGGCCAGAGAGCGATGCGCCTCAAGGATCGCGCTGGCGGTACCGTCGTTATCCAGCAGGCGGAACTCAATATTTTTCACCAGCAGGGTCAGGCCCTTGTCCAGCGCCGCCTGTTCCTGTTCAATTGCGCCCGCTGCAGGCAGCGCGCCTGAATCGCGCAGGTCGAGGGACTTAAGATGGGTGAGCCTGCCGCCCGCGCTGCCGGCGCAGACCGGCTGGGCGTGAAACAGCGTGGGATTGAGGCGCGAGAGGGATTCAGGAACCGGCTGAACGTCCATGGATTCCGCCGTCGGCAGCGGCGCATCGCAGTGCGGGAACTCCTCGCTGATGAATGCCGACAGCGCGTCAAACGCCTGCTGTTCATCTTCGCCGCTGACGACCAGCTGGCAGCGGTCCCCCTTCAAGGTATTGGTGCCGATAATCGCCAGCGCGCTTTTCGCGTTTCCGCGTCCTTCCGTGCGGGTATTTAACCATTCGACCGAAGACGAAAAAGTATTGCACAGGGTTTCTACCAGGCTTGCCGGACGCGCATGCACGCCGTTGGGCAAATCACATATGAATTCAATTACCAGAGCCATCGCCTTCCTCCTGAATAATGCGTATTTAGCCAAAAGGTAAAGAAAGAACCGGCCCGCCACTACACGATAAAAGTGGCAATTACTGGATAATTGTATGCCCGACTCTTTTTTATGCTCGCGGTCACAAATCGCCTGACTAACGGCGCCAAAAACCCACCAGCGCTAAGATTTGAGGTGGATCGCAATTTTCCTCTGGCCTTACAAATATCCAGTAAATGCACTTTTTCTCTACTATTTTATGCGCCGCCCTTTTTCTAAGGTTGAAGCATCAACTCAGTCACGGGCCACGCAGCGCTCAGGAGAATAACAATGAATGAACTGGTGCAAATATTAAAAAATACCCGCCAGCACCTCATGACCGGGGTTTCACATATGATCCCGTTTGTCGTGTCCGGTGGGATCTTGCTGGCAGTCTCCGTCATGTTGTACGGCAAGGGCGCGGTGCCCGATGCCGCCACCGACCCTAACCTGAAAAAACTGTTTGATATCGGCGTGGCCGGCCTGACGCTTATGGTGCCGTTTCTGGCGGCCTATATCGGCTACTCCATCTCCGACCGCGCGGCGCTGGCTCCCTGCGCCATCGGCGCCTGGGTCGGCAACAGCTTCGGCGCCGGTTTCTTCGGCGCGCTGATTGCCGGGATCATTGGCGGGCTGGTGGTCTACTACCTGAAGAAAATCCCGGTGCATAAGGTGCTGCGCTCGGTAATGCCCATCTTCGTTATCCCGATTATCGGCACCTTTATTACCGCCGGGATCATGATGTGGGGCCTCGGCGAGCCGATTGGCGCGCTCACCGCCGGCCTGACCGGCTGGCTGCAGGGCATGCGCGAAGGCAGCATCGTGATTCTCGCCATCATCATGGGCCTGATGCTGGCCTTCGACATGGGCGGTCCGGTGAATAAGGTCGCCTACGCCTTCATGCTGATTTGCGTTTCCCAGGGCGTTTACAGCGTGGTGGCCATCGCCGCCGTCGGCATCGCCGTGCCGCCGCTGGGCATGGGCCTGGCAACGCTGATTGGGCGTAAATACTTCTCCGCGGAAGAGCGCGAAACCGGTAAGGCCGCGCTGGTGATGGGCTGCGTTGGCGTGACCGAAGGCGCGATCCCCTTCGCCGCCGCCGATCCGCTGCGCGTTATCCCGGCCAATATGATCGGCGCCGCCGCCGGCTGCGTTACCGCCGCGCTGCTCGGCGCCCAGTGCTATGCCGGCTGGGGCGGGCTTATCGTTCTGCCGGTCGTTGAGGGTAAAGGCGGATTTATTGCCGGCCTCGCGGTTGGCGCCATCGTCAGCGCCGCCTGCGTCATCCTGCTTAAGGCCCTGGCGAAAAAGAAAACGTCTGACGCCAAAGCCGATGACGAGATGGATCTTGATTTCGAAATTAACTGAGACACGGGAAGGAATATTGTATGACCAAAATTATTGCCGTTACCGCTTGCCCGTCTGGCGTCGCCCACACCTATATGGCCGCCGAATCGCTGGAGAGCGCCGCTAAGGCCAAAGGCTGGCAGGTCAAAGTCGAGACCCAGGGCTCCATTGGCATTGAGAACGAGCTGACCGCGGAAGACGTCGCCAGCGCCGATATGGTGATTCTGACCAAAGATATCGGCATCAAGTTCGAAGAGCGTTTTGCCGGTAAAACCATCGTGCGCGTCAACATCAGCGACGCCGTGAAGCGCGCCGAAGCCATTATGAACAAAATCGACAGCCACCTTTCGCAGAATGCCTGACTGAATACACGGGGCGCGGCCTGCGCCCCGCAAAATAACATGGAGCTTGTCATGACTAATCGCACTCAACGCTTAAAAGATCGTCTGTTCGCCAACCCGCGCGAAATCTCCCTTGAGCGGGCGCTGCTCTACACCGCCAGCCATAAACAGACCGAGGGGGAGCCGGTGATGATCCGCCGGGCGAAAGCGACCGCATGGGTTCTCGACCATGTGCAGATTTCGATTCGTGATGATGAACTGATTGCCGGCAACCGTACGATCAAGCCGCGCGCCGGGATCATGTCGCCGGAGATGGATCCCTACTGGCTGCTCAAAGAGCTGGACCAGTTCCCGACCCGCCCGCAGGACCGCTTCAACATCAGCGAAGAAGATAAGCGCATCTACCGCGAAGTGCTGTTCCCCTACTGGGAAAATCGTTCGATGAAGGATTTCATCAACGCCCAGATGACCGATGAAGTGAAGGCCGCCGTCAGCACGCAGATTTTTAGCGTCAACCAGACCGATAAAGGCCAGGGACATATCATCATCGACTACCCTCGCCTGCTGGAAAACGGCCTCGCCGCGCTGGTGGCGGAGATGAAAGCGGTGAGTCAGCGGCACCCGCAGAACAATTTTTATCAGGCGGTGCTGATCCTGCTGGAAGCCTCCCAGCGCCATATTCTGCGCTATGCGGCGCTTGCCGATGACATGGCCGCCGGCTGCGGCGACGGGCAGCGGCGCAAAGAGCTGGAGACCATCGCGGACATCTCCCGCCATAACGCGGTGCACCGCCCGGAAGATTTCTGGCAGGCCTGCCAGCTCTTTTGGTATATGAACATCATTTTGCAGTATGAATCCAACGCCAGCTCCATTTCGCTGGGCCGCTTTGACCAGTACATGCTGCCGTACTATCAGGCTTCGCTGAATCGCGGCCAGGATCCGCAGTTTATTCAGGAGCTGCTGGAGTCGCTGTGGGTGAAGTGCAACGATATTGTCCTGCTGCGCTCCACCAGCAGCGCGCGCTACTTCGCGGGCTTCCCAACCGGCTATACCGCCCTGCTCGGCGGCCTGACCGAGACCGGACGCAGCGCGGTCAATATCCTGTCGTTTTTATCCCTCGACGCCTACCAGAACGTTCGCCTGCCGCAGCCGAACCTCGGCGTGCGGGTCAACGAGCTGGTCGATCGCCCTTTCCTGCGCAAAACCGCCGAGACCATTCGCCTCGGCACCGGCATTCCGCAAATCTTCAATGATGAAGTGGTGATCCCGGCGTTTCTCAACCGCGGCGTCTCGCTGGATGACGCGCGGGATTACTCGGTGGTTGGCTGCGTTGAGCTGTCGATCCCGGGGCGCACCTACGGCCTGCACGATATCGCCATGTTCAACCTGCTGAAGGTAATGGAAATCGTGATGCTGGAAAACGAAAGTAACCCTGACATCACCTGGGACGGGCTGATCAACCAGATCCGCGACAAGATTCGCTATTACATTAGGCTGATGGTCGAAGGCAGCAATATTTGCGATATCGGCCACCGCGACTGGGCGCCGGTTCCCCTGCTCTCTTCCTTTATTGAGGATTGCGTGCAGCACGGCCAGGATATCACCGAAGGCGGCGCGCGCTATAACTTCTCCGGGGTCCAGGGCATCGGCATCGCTAACCTCAGCGACTCGCTGCACGCGCTTAAAGGGATGGTGTTTGAGCAAAAACGGCTCAGCTTCGCTGAACTGATCGCGGTGCTGAAAGCCAACTTCCAGACGCCGGAAGGGGAAAAAATCCGCGCGCGCCTGATCAACCGCTTCGAGAAATACGGCAACGATATTGACGAAGTGGACAACATCAGCGCCGATCTGCTGCGCTTCTACTGCAAAGAGGTAGAGCAGTACCGCAACCCGCGCGGCGGTCGCTTTACGCCGGGCTCCTATACCGTCTCTGCCCACGTGCCGCTCGGCTCGGTCGTCGGCGCCACTCCGGACGGACGCCTGGCCGGAGAGCAGTTGGCGGACGGCGGGCTCTCGCCGATGCTCGGCCAGGACGTGCAGGGGCCGACCGCGGTGCTTAAGTCGGTCAGCAAGCTGGATAACTTTCTGCTCTCCAACGGTACGCTGCTGAACGTCAAATTCACCCCGGCGACCCTTGCCGGCGACGGCGGCCTCAATAAGCTGGCCGACTTCCTGCAGGCATTCACCAGGCTGAAGCTGCAGCATATTCAGTTCAACGTGGTTAACGCCGATACGCTGCGCGAAGCCCAGCAGCGGCCGCAGGATTTTGCCGGCCTGGTGGTGCGCGTTGCGGGCTACAGCGCCTTTTTCGTCGAGCTGTCGCAGGAGATTCAGGATGACATTATCCGCCGCACCGCGCATCAGCTGTGAGGTCCTGGAAACGCGCGCCGATAAGGCGCGCATTTTTAATATCCAGCGCTACTCTTTGAATGATGGTCAAGGGATCCGCACCGTCGTGTTTTTTAAAGGCTGCCCGCATACCTGTCCCTGGTGCGCCAATCCGGAGTCGATCTCGCCGCAAATTCAGACCGTACGCCGGGAGAGCAAGTGCCTGCGCTGCTCCCGCTGCCAGCAGGACGTGGTCGAGTGCCCTTCCGGCGCGTGGCAGCAGATTGGCCGCGACGTCACCCTCGATAATCTGCTTAAAGAGGTGCTGAAGGATGAGGTCTTCTTCCGCGCCTCCGGCGGCGGCGTGACCCTGTCGGGCGGCGAAGTCCTGATGCAGGCCGAATTCGCCGCGCGCCTGCTGCGCCGCCTGCGCGAATGGGGGATCAGAACGGCGATTGAAACGGCGGGCGATACCGCCTACCGCCGCTTTTTTCCGCTGGCGCAGGCCTGCGATGAAGTGCTGTTCGATCTAAAAATCATGGATGAAACGCTGGCCCGCGAGCAGCTGCGGATGAATATGCCGCGGGTGCTGGATAACTTTACCCGTCTGGTGGAAGCGCATATTCACGTGATCCCCCGGGTGCCGCTGATTCCGGGATTCACGCTTGATGAAGCGAATTTCCGCCGGATTCTGGCGTTTTTGGCCCCTTTTAAGCTGCCGGAAATTCATCTTCTGCCGTTCCATCAGTACGGCGAAGCCAAATATCACTTACTGGGAAAAAAATGGTCGATGTCGATGATTAAAGCCCCTGCAGAATCTGAGATTCAGCCATTCAGGACGCTGGCCGAACGGGCCGGTTTTAGCGTGACCGTCGGCGGATAACGCCAGGAGGATGCTATGGATTTCACTATCGTTGCCGTCACGGCCTGCGTCAGCGGCGTCGCTCACACCTATATGGCGGCCGAGCGGCTGGAAAAAGTCGGCCACCAGGAGAAATGGAATATCAAAATTGAAACCCAGGGCGCGCTGGGGGTGGAGAACAAAATAATGGCCGACGACATCGCCCATGCCGATGTCGTTCTGCTGGTGACGGATATTGAAATTGACGATGCCGGACGCTTTAGCGGCATCCGCACCATTAAGACCAGCATCAAAACCTTTCTGCTGCAGCCGCAGCAGATTGTCGACGCGGTGAAATGCATTATGAAAAAGCCGGTGGTTTATCTTGAGATCCCGTGAGTACACCGGTGATTTTGTCGCCCGGGCAAGGCGCTTGCGCCGCGGCCCGGGGAAATAGCACCGCGCCTGCTCAGACTTCCCCCGGTCGCGCTGCGCTTACCGGGGCTACAGGTTCACCGCCGT
>NZ_JAWXQV010000086.1:0-119124 GCF_033843325.1 Klebsiella sp. JN_Kp126
CGCTTAGGCATGGAAGTTTTGCGGCATTCTGGCTACACAATAACAAGGGAAGACTCACTCGTGGCTGCAACCCTGCTTACTCAAAATCTATTCACACATGGTTACGTTTTGGGGAAATTATGAGGGGATCTCTCAGAGAACAGCGCGGTACGGCGTTATCTGGTGCAGGTGCTGAATGCGCAGATTGCGGCGCTGGCCCGCTGTCAGGACGATAGCGGCCTGTGGCATACGCTGCTTGACGATCCTGACTCCTATCTGGAAGCGTCGGCGACCGCCGGTTTTGCTTATGGGATCCTCAAAGCGGTGCGCAAGCGCTACGTGAGCCAGGCGTATGCGGAGGTTGCGGAAAAAGCGATTCGCGGCATCGTGCAGAATATCTCAGCGCAAGGGGAGCTGCTGCAAACGTCGTTCGGTACCGGCATGGGTTCGAATCTGGATTTTTATCGCGACATTCCGCTGACGTCGATGCCGTATGGCCAGGCGATGGCGATCCTGTGCCTGACGGAGTATCTGCGGAAGTATTTCTGAGAAGGTCGGAATTTCCCCGGTGGCGCTTACGCTTACCGGGGATACAATGATGCTGCAGGTCTGATGAGCGTGGCGCCATCAGGCGTTATAAACCAAACCCGGCTTTCGCCGGGTTTGGTTTTACATCCGTTCTACGGTTTCGATACCCAGGGTATCCAGACCCAGCTTCAGCGTTTTCGCCGTCAGCAGCGCCAGCTTCAGGCGGCTGTTGCGCGTCTCTTCGCTTTCGGCGCTCAGGATCGGGCAGTGCTCGTAGAAGCCGGAGAACAGACCCGCCAGATCGTACAGGTAAGAACACATCACGTGCGGCGTGCCTTCACGCGCGACGACCGTCAGGGTTTCTTCAAACTGCAGCAGACGGGCCGCCAGCTGGGCTTCGCGCTCTTCGGTGATGACCACCGGCGCCGCCGCCAGCGCGCTTTCATCGATATCCGCTTTGCGGAACACGGAGAGCACGCGGGTATAGGCATACTGCATATAAGGCGCGGTATTGCCCTCAAAGGCCAGCATGTTGTCCCAGTCAAAGATGTAGTCGGTGGTGCGGTTTTTAGACAAGTCGGCATATTTCACCGCGCCGATCCCGACCGCGTTCGCCAGTTTTTCCAGCTCATCGGCGGGCATCTCCGGGTTTTTCTCCGCCACCAGACGGCGCGCGCGCTCCAGCGCTTCGTCCAGCAGGTCGGCGAGCTTCACGGTACCGCCGGCGCGGGTTTTAAACGGTTTGCCATCTTTGCCGAGCATCATGCCGAACATGTGGTGCTCCAGCGGGACGGAATCCGGCACGTAGCCGGCTTTACGCACGATGGTCCACGCCTGCATCAGGTGCTGGTGCTGGCGAGAGTCGATGTAGTAAAGCACGCGGTCAGCATGCAAATTTTCGTAGCGGTATTTTGCGCAGGCGATATCGGTGGTGGTGTAGAGATAGCCGCCATCCTTCTTCTGGATGATAACGCCCATCGGTTCGCCTTCCTTGTTTTTGTACTCATCAAGGAACACCACGGTCGCGCCTTCGCTTTCTACCGCCAGACCTTTGGCTTTCAGATCGGCAACGATACCCGGCAGCATCGGGTTATAGAGGCTTTCACCCATCACGTCGTCGCGGGTCAGGGTAACGTTGAGGCGGTTATAGGTTAACTGGTTTTGCGACATGGTGATGTCGACCAGCTTGCGCCACATTTCGCGGAAGTACTCGTCGCCGCCCTGCAGCTTAACGACATAGCTGCGCGCGCGCTCGGCGAAGGCTTCATCTTCATCGTAGTGTTTTTTCGCTTCGCGATAGAAACCTTCGAGGTCGGCCAGCGCCATTTCACCGGCGTTTTCCTGCTGCTGTTTTTCCAGGTACGCGATGAGCATGCCGAACTGGGTGCCCCAGTCGCCCACGTGGTTAGCGCGGATCACTTTATGGCCGAGAAACTCCAGCGTACGCACCGCGGCGTCGCCAATAATGGTGGAGCGCAGATGGCCTACGTGCATCTCTTTCGCCACGTTCGGCGCGGAGTAATCGACGACCACCGTCTGCGCCTGCGGCTGAGCCACGCCCAGACGTTCCGATTTCAGCGCGCTGCTGACGTTTTCCGCGAGGAAGGCCGGATCGAGGAAAATATTAATAAAGCCAGGGCCGGCGATCTCTACCTTATTGGCAATCCCGCTCAGATCGAGATGAGACAGTACCTGCTCTGCAAGTTGTCGCGGCGCCATGCCCAGTTTTTTGGCAACGGCCATCACGCCGTTGGCCTGATAGTCGCCGAACTGGACTTTTGCTGACTGGCGGACCTGAGGTTCGCAATCGGCAGACGCGCCTGCCGCGATCAGGGCCTGACTGACTTTTTCTGAGAGAAGAGCCTGAATATTCACCGAAACACCTTACGTTAACACGCCGTCACCCTGATGGGGCGGCGCGGGAATGTGGACAAATTAGGGCAGGAGTATACTGCATTTGCACCCACGCGTCAGCACCGCGCGGAGGTTGCTGAGCCTCGCGCTCAACGAATAACCGTTCGCGGGACGCTGCCGGCGATTGCCGGTTGGTTGGTCGCGGAAAACGCGATAGATTAGCGCTTTTTAGCGAGTACCGAGGCTTACGATGGCGAACTGGCAGCAGATAGATGAACTGAACGATATTTCCGCGGACCTGCCGCGCTTTACCGAGGCGCTGAACGCGCTTGCTCACCGGCTCGGTCTCGATATTACGCCCCATGACGCCGACCATATTTCCCTGCGCTGTCACCAGAACGCTACGGCGGAGCGCTGGCGTCGCGGCTTTGAACAATGCGCTACTCTGCTGTCGGAAAATGTCATTAACGGTCGACCCATCTGCCTGTTCAGGCTGGATGAGCCGGTGGTCGTAGCGCACTGGCGTTTTAGCATCGTTGAACTGCCGTGGCCGGGCGAAAAGCGCTATCCGCATGAAGGCTGGGAGCATATTGAAATCGTTCTGCCGGGCGATCCTGAAACGCTCAATACCCGCGCGCTGGCGCTGCTTTCCGATGAAGGGCTGGGCCAGCCGGGCATTTTTGTGAAGACCAGCGCGCCGAAAGGAGAGCGTGAGCGTTTACCGAATCCGACCCTGGCGGTAACGGATGGCAAAGTGACGATCAAATTTCACCCGTGGTCGATTGAGCAAATTGTCGCCAGCGAACACGCTGAACGATAACAGTGTGAAGCGACGCGGCGTCTGCCGGAAGAAATCGTGACATTCTGTAGTGCCTGCCCTATCGACGGAGAGAAGAATGACCTTACTGGAAGTCTGTTGTTACAGCATGGAGTGCGCGCTGGAGGCCCAGCGCCGGGGCGCCGATCGCATCGAGCTATGCGCCGCGCCGCAGGAGGGAGGGCTGACGCCTTCGCTGGGGGGACTGAAATCGGTGCGTGAAGCGGTGACCATTCCCGTTCATCCGATTATTCGCCCGCGCGGCGGTGATTTTTGCTATACCGCCGGCGAATTTGCCGCGATGCTTGATGATGTGGCCGCGGTGAAGGATCTCGGTTTTCCCGGCATGGTGATCGGCGTTCTGGACGCCGACGGTCGGGTGGATAGGGCGCGAATGAAAAAAATAATGGCGGCGGCGGGAACCCTGGCCGTCACCTTTCATCGGGCCTTTGATATGTGCGCCGACCCGCGCCAGGCCAGCGCTGAGCTGGCTGAACTCGGCGTTCAGCGTATCCTGACTTCGGGCCAGCAGTCTTCAGCCGAAAAAGGAATTTCATTAATCAGGGAACTTATTTCCCAAAGCGATACTCCTATTATTATGGCCGGTGCAGGCGTCCGCGCCGCCAACCTGCCGCTATTTTTGCAGGCAGGGGTAAAAGAGGTGCATACCTCGGCAGGCCAGTGGTTACCGTCCCCGATGCGCTTTCGCAATCCCGGACTGTCGATGTCTACGGATGCCGAAGCAGATGAATACTTACGCTACGCCGTCAATGGCGAAGCGGTAGCGGAAATGAAGAAGATTATTTCCGCACAGAGAGATTAAGACCCTAAATAATTCGAGTTGCGAGAAGGCGGCGACGCAGGGGATCCACAGGAGCTTACTCAAGTAAGTGACTGGGGTGAGCGAGGAAAGCCAACGCACATGCAACTTGAAGTATGACGGGGATAAACCGTTTTTTGCTGCACATCATGTCGCCCAATATGATGATTGCCCGTACCAGGCCCCTGCCCATTAAACAGGGGCCTTTTTTTATCCTGAAAACGCGTTAGCCAGGCTGCTTGTCGGCCCGCTTTTTCGCCGCCAGCGACTGTTCTGTTTCCGGTTTGGTGGCAATAAGCACCGCGCGCAGCGGGGCAGGGTAGCCTTCGCGGGTTTTGCTGCTATCCTGCGGATCGAGGAAGTCGGCCAGAGACTCGGTGGTCATCCACTCGGTGCGGCGCTGCTCTTCGGTGGACGTCACGCACGCGTCGACGATGCGTACATCGATAAATCCGCATTTCTCCAGCCACTGCTTTAGCGCGGCGGCAGAAGGGATAAAGTAGACGTTGCGCATCTGCGCATAGCGATCGCCCGGCACCAGCACGGTATTTTCGTCGCCCTCGACGACCAGCGTCTCCAGCACCAGTTCGCCGCCGGGAACCAGCTGATCTTTGAGCTGCCACAGGTGATCGAGCGGGGAGCGGCGGTGGTACAGCACGCCCATCGAAAAGACGGTATCAAAGGCGTTCAGCGCCGGAAGCTGCTCAATGCCCAGCGGCAGCAGATGCGCGCGCTGATCGTTGCCCAACAGTTTTCGCACCGCTTCAAACTGGCAAAGGAACAGCTGGGTGGGATCGATGCCTACCGCCAGACGAGCCCCGGCGCCAATCATCCGCCACATGTGGTATCCGCTGCCGCAGCCGACATCAAGGATGGTACGTCCGGTGAGGTCGGAAAGGTGCGGCAGTACGCGTTCCCACTTCCAGTCGGAACGCCATTCGGTGTCGATATTCACGCCGTAAAGCGACCAGGGCCCTTTACGCCACGGCATCAGATTCTTCAGCAGGTTTTCAATCCGCAGACGCTGACCGTCGCCCAGCGGCGTTTCGCTCTCCGCGGTGACGCTATGCAGCAGATCCAGTCGGTAGGGCGAAAACTCGGGCAGAAACTCGACGGCCCGCTCCCATTCCCGGTATTTCCCGTGCAGCGCGTCACGCTGCCAGGCCGCCACCTGGGCGGGCAGCGTCTCCAGCCAGTGCGACAGCGGGCTTTTGGCAATTAACTGATAAAAGTTGCTGAAATCAATCATGCCTGGTCCCCGGATTTTACGGCGATTAACGATCCGAAGTTAAAGCACTGGAACCACAGTTCGGCATGTTCGAAACCGGCCTTGCGCAGGCGCGCTTTGTGGGTTTCGACGGAATCGGTGAGCATCACGTTTTCCAGCATGCTGCGCTTTTGGCTGATTTCCAGCTCGCTATAGCCGTTGGCGCGTTTGAAATCATGATGCATGTTGAACAGCAGTTCGCCGACGTTGTCATCTTCGAAGCTGAATTTTTCCGACAGCACCAGCGCGCCGCCCGGATTGAGTCCCTGATAGACCTTATCAAGAATGGCCTGGCGTTCGCCCGGTTCGAGAAACTGGATGGTGAAGTTCAGCACCACCATCGAGGCGTTTTCTATCGTGACGTGGCGAATATCGCCTTCAATCACTTCGACCGGCGTCGGCGCCTTATAGGCATCAATATGGCGACGGCAGCGTTCGACCATGGCCGGCGAATTATCAACGGCGATGATTTTGCAGCCGGCATGCGCAATATTGCGGCGCACGGACAGCGTGGCTGCGCCAAGCGAGCAGCCGAGATCGTAAACCTGGGTATCCGGCTGAACGAAACGTTCCGCCAGCATGCCGATCATAGAAATGATATTGGAATAGCCGGGAACAGAGCGCTGGATCATATCCGGGAAGACTTCAGCAACCCGTTCATCAAAGGTCCAGTCGCCGAGGCTGGCAATCGGCGCGGAAAAAAGCGTATCGCGGTGAGACATAACGTTAAACCCGAAAAATCGAAAACGGCGTATTGTGCGCTAACGGACGGAGAAAACCAACTCCCAGGGCATATACCAGAAGTTCGCCAGCACCATCAGCAACAACGAACACCACGTCGCGCTCATGCCGGAACGACGCCAGCGGTAGAGACGATGATGAAAGCCATAGGAGTGCATCAGGCGCCCGGCGATCAGTAAAATACCGCAGACGTGGACCATCCAGGTCTGCGCGCCGTTCATTTCCATAAACAGCAGCAGAATCAGGCCAATGGGAATATATTCCACCGCGTTTCCGTGCACGCGTATAGCAACCTGCAGTTCGCTAAAACCGCCGTCGCCGTAGCCAACGCGATATTGCGTCCTCAGTCGTACAACGTCCCAGGAAAACTTAATAAGCAATAACGCACCTAAAACCGCATACAGCGCGCTGACCATACTCAAAACTCCCTTTTATCGCTTCCGGTGGCTCAATTGAGGATAGCAGGATATCAGAAAAGAGAGGTTTGCTGCGGAATTGAAGGTGCCACCCCTATTTCCGGTAGGGCGGCGCGCAGATCGCTCCACAGGGTGTCGACCAGTTCCGGCGCCTGGGCGATATCCGGGGTATGGAGGAACAGGTACGGCGTGGTTGTCTGCGCCCATTTTGGCAGCGTGCGTAACCACACGCTAAACAGCTCACGATTTTGCGCCATGTCATCGCTGCCGATAAAACGCACCATCGGATGGTGGGCCGTCACCAGCGCATGGACGGGGACTTTTGGCTTCTTTCTTTGCGCGTCGAGCATCGCCGGGCTGCGGGCGACGGCGCTATGAACCGGACGGCTATCCAGGATGACGCGGTTGACGTTTCGCTGATGCAGCCCGCGATTGAGCTGCTGTTCCGCTTCCTCTTTGGCGAAAAACTCCGGATGCCTTACCTCAACGCCGTAGCTAAATGCGCGCGGCAGGCTGTCGAGGAACTGCCAGAGCGCGGGAAGATCCCGAGGGCCGAACGTGGCCGGCAGCTGCAGCCAGTATTGGCCAATGCGCGATGACAGCGGCGCCAGGCGGGTGAAAAACTCGTGGCTTAAGTCGTCGCAGTTGCGCAGCGATGCCTGGTGCGAAATGGTGGCCGGAAACTTGAAGCAGAAGCGAAAATCATCGTGGGTTTGTTCATACCAGCGGCTGACAATCTCAGCTTTTGGTAAAGCGTACAGGGTCGTGTTGCCCTCCACGCAGTTAAAATGGCGGGCATACTCTTCAAGGCTGGTGATACCCAGGCGCACCCACTTCGGGTGCGCCCATTGGGGAAGCCCAATATAGATCATAACGCGGCAAGTACCTCCTCGGTACTGCGTACGCGGGCAATACGCGGGAAGATGTGCGTCATGCTGCCCTGATGCTGTTCAGCCGTTGCTGCGCTGCAGGCGTCTTCAACGAGAATCAGATTGAAGCCCAGCTCCCAGGCGTTGCGCGCCGTCGATTCGACGCCGATATTGGTTGAGATACCGCACAGGATAATCGTATCGATACCGCGACGGCGAAGCTGCAGCTCCAGGTCGGTGCCGTAAAAGGCTCCCCACTGGCGTTTGGTGACTTCGATGTCGCTCTCCTGTTTTCCCAGCGCCAGCGGATAGGTCCACCAGTTTTCCGGTAGCGTATGGGCGCCTGCCTGGGCATCGACCGGCTGCTTCAGCGCTTCGGCGAAATCCGCCGACCAGCCAACGCGAACCATGACCACCGGGGAACCCTGCTGGCGGCACTTTTTGGCCAGACTCGCGGCGCGCTCAACCACGTCGTCAGCCCGATGCGGGCCGCCGGCAAACGGTAAAATGCCTTCCTGCAGGTCTATAACCACCAGCGCGGTTTTTTTTGCATTGAGTTCTAACATGATATCCCCGTATCTTCTTCTGTTGTCAGGTCGCTACAATACCGTTGCCGATCTCGCCCGAGGGTAACAAATTTTGTTAATTTTTGTGAGTACAAGCAATAAGCGCTCAGCAAAGCAACGCTGCGCGCTGCGCCGGGCTTATCGTGCGCCATAATTTCCAGTATAATAGCCGCCTTTTTTCATTCAGTTGTGACATCAGCTAAAGCTGCGACCTCGTCGCCTGCAAGACAGGCAACAATCCGCCTGCGGCTAAGTTAAGGGATATCTCATGCGTACAGAATATTGCGGGCAGCTTCGTCTGTCCCACGTAGGGCAGCAAGTGACTCTGTGTGGTTGGGTCAACCGTCGTCGTGATCTCGGTAGCCTTATCTTTATCGATATGCGTGACCGCGAAGGCATCGTACAGGTGTTTTTCGATCCGGATCGTGCCGACGCATTGAAGCTGGCCTCTGAACTGCGTAATGAGTTCTGCATCCAGGTCACCGGTACCGTGCGCGCGCGTGACGAAAAAAACATCAATAGCGATATGGCCACCGGTGCCATCGAAGTGCTGGCATCGGATCTGACGATTATCAACCGCGCTGAAGCGCTGCCGCTGGACTCCAACCACGTCAATACCGAAGAAGCGCGTCTGAAATATCGCTACCTGGACCTGCGTCGTCCGGAAATGGCGCAGCGCCTGAAGACCCGTGCGAAAATCACCAGCCTGGTGCGCCGCTTTATGGATGACCACGGTTTCCTCGACATCGAAACGCCGATGCTGACCAAAGCCACGCCGGAAGGCGCGCGCGACTACCTGGTCCCATCCCGCGTGCATAAAGGGAAATTCTACGCGCTGCCGCAGTCTCCACAGCTGTTCAAGCAGCTGCTGATGATGTCCGGTTTTGACCGCTACTATCAGATCGTTAAATGCTTCCGCGACGAAGACCTGCGTGCCGACCGTCAGCCGGAATTTACCCAGATCGATGTGGAAACCTCCTTCATGACCGCCGGGCAGGTGCGCGAAGTCATGGAAGCGCTGGTGCGCAACCTGTGGCAGGAAGTGAAGGGCGTGGATCTGGGCGATTTCCCGATCATGACCTTCGCCGAAGCCGAGCGCCGCTATGGTTCTGACAAACCAGACCTGCGTAACCCGATGGAGCTGGTGGACGTCGCCGATCTGGTGAAAGCGGTGGAATTCGCCGTCTTCGCCGGCCCGGCTAACGACGCCAAAGGGCGCGTTGCCGCGCTGCGCGTACCGGGCGGCGCTGCGCTGACCCGTAAGCAAATCGACGAATACGGTAAGTTTGTCCAGATCTACGGCGCGAAAGGGCTGGCCTATATAAAAGTAACCGAGCGGGCGAAAGGCCTTGAAGGCATCAACAGCCCGGTGGCTAAATTCCTCAACGCCGACATCGTTGAAGCGATCCTTGAGCGCACCGGCGCGCAGGATGGCGATATGATCTTCTTCGGCGCGGATAACAAAAAAGTGGTCGCCGACGCGCTGGGCGCTCTGCGTCTGAAGCTGGGCAAAGACCTGAACCTGACCGACGAAGACAAATGGGCGCCGCTGTGGGTTATCGACTTCCCGATGTTTGAAGACGACGGCGAAGGCGGCCTGACCGCGATGCACCATCCGTTCACCTCGCCGAAAGACATGTCCGCCGCCGAGCTGAAAACCGCGCCGGAAGACGCGGTGGCCAACGCCTACGATATGGTCATCAACGGCTATGAAGTGGGCGGCGGTTCCGTGCGTATTCACAGCGGTGAGATGCAGCAGACCGTGTTCGGCATCCTGGGCATTAACGAGCAGGAGCAGCGCGAGAAGTTTGGCTTCCTGCTGGACGCGCTGAAATACGGTACCCCGCCGCACGCGGGCCTGGCTTTTGGCCTCGACCGTTTGACCATGCTGCTGACCGGTACCGATAATATCCGTGACGTTATCGCCTTCCCGAAAACGACCGCAGCCGCTTGCCTGATGACTGAAGCGCCAAGCTTCGCTAACCCGGCATCGCTGAGCGAACTCGGTATTCAGGTGGTGGCGAAAGAGGCAAAAGAGTCTCTGGAGAATAAGTAAGATGTCATTCAAGCTCCCCGTTTCCGTACTGGTGGTGATTTACGCCGAAGATACGAAGCGGGTGCTGATGTTGCAGCGGCGCGACGATCCCGCGTTCTGGCAGTCGGTTACCGGCAGCCTGGAAGAGGGAGAAACCGCGCCGCAGGCTGCCGCGCGTGAAGTTATGGAAGAGGTCGCCATCGATGTTGCCTGCGAGCAGCTGGCTTTGGTTGATTGTCAGCGTACGGTAGAATTCGAGATATTTTCTCATTTACGTCATCGCTATGCGCCGGGCGTTGAGCGCAATACGGAGTTTTGGTTCCGTCTCGCGCTCCCCCATGAACGCCAGATTGTCTTTACGGAACATCTGGACTATCGCTGGGTTGACGCGGCGGAAGCCGCCACGTTGACCAAGTCCTGGAGCAACCGGCAGGCGATTGAAGAATTTGTAATTAACGCCGCCTGAAAGGGCGCGCTTTTTTTTGGAGAGTTTTTTATGGCAGGTCATAGTAAATGGGCCAACACCAAGCACCGCAAAGCGGCACAGGATGCCAAGCGCGGTAAGATCTTTACGAAAATTATTCGCGAGCTGGTCACCGCCGCGCGTCTGGGCGGCGGCGATGCGGGCTCTAACCCGCGTCTGCGCGCGGCAATCGACAAAGCGCTGAGCAACAACATGACCCGCGACACCCTGAACCGCGCTATCGCGCGCGGCGTCGGCGGCGATGATGATGCGAACATGGAAACCATCATCTATGAAGGTTACGGTCCTGGCGGCACGGCGGTAATGGTTGAATGTCTGTCCGACAACCGCAACCGTACCGTGGCGGAAGTACGTCATGCCTTCACCAAAACCGGCGGTAACCTGGGGACCGACGGTTCCGTTTCCTACCTCTTCAGCAAAAAAGGCGTTATCTCCTTCGAGAAAGGCGACGAAGATGCGATCATGGAAGCGGCGCTGGAAGCGGGCGCGGAAGACGTTGTGACCTATGACGACGGCGCGATTGACGTTTATACCGCCTGGGAAGAGATGGGCGCGGTACGCGATGCGCTGGAAGCCGCCGGCCTGAAAGCGGACGCCGCTGAAGTCTCGATGATCCCGTCAACCAAAGCGGATATGGACGCGGAAACTGCGCCGAAACTGCTGCGTCTGATCGATATGCTGGAAGATTGCGACGACGTGCAGGAAGTTTATCACAACGGCGAGATCTCTGATGAGGTCGCCGCAACCCTGTGATATCCGTAATCTTTCAGCCCACAGCGGTGTTGGCTCTCCTCGCTTACCCCGGTCACGCAGTGAATCTACGCTCCCGGGGATGCGCTGCGTGGCCGCCTGGCTGTGAACTGAAATCTTTAGGGGCTCACGGGTTAGTTATGACCGGAGGCGCGTGATGGCCATTATTCTCGGCATTGACCCGGGGTCGCGCGTCACTGGTTATGGCGTCATCCGCCAGGTTGGACGCCAGCTGAGCTACCTGGGCAGCGGCTGTATTCGCACGAAAGTGGATGATTTACCGTCTCGCCTGAAGCTTATCTATGCGGGCGTGACGGAAATTATCACCCAGTTCCAGCCGGACTACTTCGCCATCGAACAAGTGTTTATGGCAAAGAACGCCGACTCGGCGCTGAAGCTCGGCCAGGCGCGCGGCGTGGCGATTGTCGCGGCGACGAATCAGGACCTGCCGGTCTTTGAGTACGCCGCCAGGCAGGTAAAGCAGACCGTTGTCGGCATCGGCAGCGCGGAAAAGAGCCAGGTGCAGCACATGGTGCGCACGTTGCTTAAGCTGCCGGCTAACCCGCAGGCGGATGCGGCAGATGCTTTAGCCATCGCCATCACCCATTGCCACGTCAGCCAGAACGCGGCTCAGATCGGCGAAAGCCGCCTGAACCTGGCGCGCGGACGCTTACGATAACCTGAAATCAGGCTGGATATCTATCCAGCCTTTTTTTATGATACCGCATTAGACTTTCGGCCCTTAATCCAGGAGCTCCATGTGATAGGCAGACTCAGAGGCATCATTCTCGAAAAACAACCCCCGCTGGTTTTACTTGAAACGGGAGGCGTAGGCTATGAGGTTCATCTGCCGATGACCTGCTTCTATGAGCTGCCGGACGTGGGTAAAGAGGCGATCATTTTCACCCACTTTATCGTCCGTGAAGATGCACAGCTGCTGTATGGCTTTAACAACAAGCAGGAGCGCACGCTGTTTAAAGAGCTGATTAAAACTAACGGCGTCGGTCCGAAGCTGGCGCTGGCGATCCTTTCCGGCATGTCGGCGCAGCAGTTTGTCAATGCCGTTGAGCGCGAGGAGCTGGCGGCGCTGGTGAAGCTGCCGGGTATCGGCAAGAAAACCGCGGAACGTCTGATTGTCGAGATGAAAGACCGCTTCAAAGGACTGCACGGCGATCTGTTCACGCCGGCAGCGGATCTGGTCCTGACGTCGCCGGCCGGCCCGTCTGACGATGATGCTGAACAGGAAGCGGTTGCCGCGCTGGTGGCGCTGGGCTATAAACCTCAGGAGGCCAGCCGGATGGTCAGCAAAATCGTACGCCCGGATGCCAACAGTGAAACGCTAATTCGCGAAGCGCTCCGCGCCGCGTTGTGAGGTAAGGGATGATTGAAGCAGACAGGCTGGTATCGGCGGACAGCAGCGGTTTTGAAGAGGCGGCCGATCGCGCAATTCGTCCTAAATTGCTGCAAGAGTACGTGGGCCAGCCGCACGTCCGTTCGCAAATGGAGATCTTTATCCAGGCGGCGAAGCTGCGCGGCGACGCGCTCGATCACCTGCTGATTTTTGGCCCGCCGGGGCTGGGGAAAACCACCCTGGCAAACATCGTCGCCAACGAGATGGGCGTTAACCTGCGCACCACCTCCGGCCCGGTGCTGGAGAAGGCGGGCGATCTGGCGGCGATGCTGACCAATCTTGAGCCCCACGACGTTCTGTTTATCGACGAGATCCACCGCCTGTCGCCGGTGGTCGAAGAAGTCCTGTATCCGGCAATGGAAGATTATCAGCTGGATATCATGATTGGCGAAGGGCCCGCGGCGCGTTCGATAAAAATCGATCTGCCGCCGTTTACCCTGATTGGCGCGACGACTCGCGCCGGCTCGCTGACATCACCTCTACGCGACCGTTTTGGCATCGTTCAGCGCCTGGAGTTCTACCAGATCCCGGACCTGCAGCATATTGTCAGCCGCAGCGCCCGCTATATGGGACTGGAGATGAGCGAAGAGGGGGCTCTGGAGGTCGCGCGCCGCGCGCGCGGTACGCCGCGAATCGCCAACCGTCTGCTGCGCAGGGTGCGTGACTTTGCCGAGGTTCGCTACGACGGGCGTATCTCTGAGGAGATTGCCGCTCAGGCGCTGGATATGCTCAACGTGGATGCCGAAGGCTTTGATTATATGGACCGTAAGCTGCTGCTGGCGGTCATCGATAAATTCTTTGGCGGGCCGGTCGGCCTGGATAACCTGGCGGCGGCCATCGGTGAAGAGCGGGAAACCATTGAAGACGTGCTGGAGCCATATCTGATCCAGCAGGGCTTTTTACAGCGTACGCCGCGCGGGCGAATGGCGACGGTACGGGCCTGGACCCACTTCGGCATTACGCCGCCGGAAATGCCGTAATCGTTGTCCGGCTATAAAACGGCAGACTGCAGAGGCCAGTAGCCCGGCTAAGCGGAGCGCAAGCCGGGGAAATAGCTGAAGCGGTATTGCGGTTTGATGTCCCGGCTTGCGGCGTGAACGCCTTAGCCGGGCTACAACGTCCGCAGACGGCCATGAGCCCATAGCCGTCTGCCGAGTTTTGATGACGGCTGACGCGGGCGCATAAGCGTCAGGCGGCCGGTTTCTTGCTCATGCTGAAAATAAACAGCAGCGCGGCGCACAGCACCACGGAAGGCCCCGCCGGCGTGTCGTAGAACGCGGAGAAGGTCAATCCTCCGGTAACCGCAATCATTCCAACGCCAACCGCCACTCCCGCCATTTGCTCCGGCGTACGGGCAAAGCGGCGGGCCGTGGCGGCGGGAATAATCAACAGCGACGTGATAATCAGCGCCCCGACGAACTTCATCGCCACGCCGATGGTCAGCGCGGTCACCAGCATCAATAGCAGCTTGACCCGCTGAAGCTTAACGCCATCAACAAACGCCAGGTCCGGGCTAATGGTCATCGACAGCAGGTTGCGCCATTGCCAGAGCAGGATCGCCAGCACGATAACCACGCCAATCGCAATGGAGATCAAATCTTCCGGCGTCACCGCCAGCAGATCGCCGAACAGATAGGCCATCAGATCGACGCGCACGTTTGACATCAGGCTGACCACCACCAGGCCCAGCGACAGCGCGCTGTGCGCCATGATGCCGAGTAGCGTGTCTACCGCCAGGTGGGGGCGTTTCTCCAGCCACACCAGGCCGCCCGCCAGCAGCAGCGTCACCGCGATGACCGCATAGAACGGATTGACGTTGAGCAGTAAACCAAAAGCCACGCCGAGCAGAGAGGCGTGGGCCAGGGTATCACCGAAGTAGGACATCCGGCGCCAGACGACGAACGATCCCAGCGGACCCGCCGCACAGGCGAGCATCATTCCGGCCAGCCAGCCGGGGAGCAGTAATTCAATCATTAACGGTCATTTCCCCGACGCAGTACAATCCGCCCCTGCAGGTCGTGGCGGTGGTTATGATGATGGCGATAGATCCCTAGCTGTTCCGCGCCGCGCTGGCCGAACATCGAGATAAATTCCGGGTGCATAGAGACCACTTCCGGCGCGCCGGAGCAGCAAATATGCTGATTCAGGCACAGCACTTCGTCGGTTTTGGCCATTACCAGATGCAGGTCATGAGAAACCATCAGTACGGCGCAATCAAGCTCCTGGCGCAGCTGGTTAATCAGATCGTAAAGCGCCACCTGACCGTTGACGTCAACGCCCTGCGTCGGCTCGTCGAGCACCAGCAGCTGCGGCTGATTGAGCAGCGCCCGCGCCAGCAGTACCCGCTGGGTCTCTCCGCCGGAAAGCTTCTGCATAGGGGCGTCGATCAGATGCCCGGCCTGCACGCGCTTAAGCGCTGGCAGAATGTCGCGTTTGTGCGTTCCCGGACGTAAAAGCATAAAGCGGCTGACGGTCAGCGGCAGGGTAGCATCAAGGTGCAACTTTTGCGGCACATAGCCGATCCGCAGATGCCCGTCGCGTTTGATAATCCCTTCCGAGGGTGCTACCAGCCCCAGAACCACTCTCACGAGGGTCGATTTACCGGCGCCGTTCGGCCCCAGTAAGGTTAAAATTTTGCCCGGCTTTAGCGTTAGCGAAATGTCAGACAGCACGCGCCTTTGGCCATAAACGACCGCGACGTTTTCCAGAGTTACAAGATTTGTCATATCAAATTAGAGGTTGCACAAGCCAGTGAATGTTATAATATCACATCTTTCTCATTCTATACGATGATTAGACGCATTATGTTACATAAAAATACGCTTCTTTGCGCTGGACTTAGCGCCGCTTTTTTGTTCGCCCATGCGCCGTTGGCCAGCGCCGCGGTTGTCACTTCCCTTAAGCCACTGGGCTTTATCGCTTCCGCTATCGCGGATGGGGTGACACAGACGCAGGTACTGCTGCCGGACGGGGCCTCGGAGCATGACTATTCGCTGCGGCCATCGGATGCAAAACGCTTACAGAACGCAGACTTAGTGGTCTGGATTGGTCCAGAGATGGAGGCGTTTATGGATAAGTCAACGCAAAGCATTGCGCCGAACAAAAAGGTGACGATTGCCGAGCTTGACGGCGTGAAACCGTTACTCATGAAAGGCACCGACGACGACGACGACCATCACGGTCACGACCATGGCGCCGGGGAAAATAGTGACGACGATCACCATCACGGCATCTATAACATGCATCTGTGGCTTTCCCCAGAGATAGCGCGCCTTTCGGCGGTTGCAATCCACGATAAATTATTGGAACTTATGCCGCAGAGTCGAGCCAAACTTGACGCCAACCTGAAGGATTTTGAGGCAAAATTAGCCGCAACCGACAAGCAGGTTGGGACCGAGCTGGCACCGCTGAAAGGGAAGGGATATTTCGTTTTTCATGACGCCTACGGCTACTTTGAAAAACATTACGGTTTGACCCCTCTGGGCCATTTTACTGTCAACCCTGAAATCCAGCCTGGTGCGCAGCGTTTACACGAAATCAGAACACAGCTGGTTGAGCAAAAAGCAACTTGCGTTTTTGCTGAGCCACAGTTCAGGCCAGCGGTCATCGAAGCTGTTGCCAGGGGAACGTCCGTGCGCATGGGAACCCTGGATCCACTTGGAATCGGAATTAAGCTGGGTAAAGAGAGTTACCCGCAATTCCTGAGCCAGATGGCGAATCAGTATTCCAGCTGCCTGAAAGGAGAATAACGAGGAAGTGAATACGTGCAACAGATAGCCCGCGCTGTCACTCAGGCATTTAACAATCTGCCACGACCTCACCGCGTTATGCTGGGGTCGCTTAGCGTTCTTACCTTAGCGGTCGCCGTCTGGCGACCCTACATCTACCACCATCCCGAAACGGCTCCCATCTCCAGAACCATTGAGCTGGAACAAAGCGAAATTCGTTCGCTGCTGCCAGAGGCTTCGGAACCCATCGATCAGGCGCCTCAGGAAGAAGAAGCTATCCCTCAGGACGAGCTGGATGATAAAGCGGACAGCGATTCCGGCGGCCATGAATATGTGGTGTCGACCGGCGATACGCTCAGCAGCATTCTTAATCAGTACGGTATTGATATGGGCGATATCGCCCGGCTCTCCTCGGCGGATAAAGAGCTGCGTAATTTGAAAATCGGCCAACAGCTCTCCTGGACCCTGACGGCGGACGGTGACCTGCAAAGCCTGACCTGGGAGATGTCGCGCCGCGAAACCCGCACCTATGACCGGGTTGCAAACGGTTTCAAAATGAGCAGCGAGCTGCAAAAAGGCGACTGGGTCAATAACGTACTGAAAGGTACCGTGGGCGGCAGCTTTGTCGCCAGCGCTCGCGATGCCGGCCTGACCAGCACCGAAATTAGCGCGGTGATCAAAGCCATGCAGTGGCAGATGGACTTCCGTAAGCTGAAAAAAGGCGATGAGTTTTCCGTACTGATGTCGCGTGAAATGCTCGACGGTAAGCGCGAGCAAAGCCAGCTGCTTGGCGTACGTCTGCGCTCGGAGGGTAAAGACTATTACGCGATCCGCGCTGAGGATGGCAAATTCTACGACCGCAACGGTACCGGCCTGGCGAAGGGGTTCCTGCGCTTCCCGACCGCACGTCAGTTCCGCGTCTCTTCGAACTTTAACCCGCGTCGTCTGAACCCGGTGACCGGCCGCGTCGCGCCGCATCGTGGCGTCGATTTTGCGATGCCGCAGGGTACGCCGGTGCTGTCGGTAGGGGATGGCGAAGTGGTGGTGGCTAAACGTAGCGGTGCGGCAGGTTATTACGTCGCCGTCCGTCATGGTCGCACCTATACCACCCGCTATATGCACCTGCGTAAGCTGCTGGTCAAACCCGGGCAGAAGGTGAAACGCGGCGATCGTATTGCGCTGTCGGGCAACACCGGGCGTTCTACCGGTCCGCATCTGCATTATGAAGTGTGGATCAACCAGCAGGCGGTCAACCCGCTGACGGCGAAACTGCCGCGTACGGAAGGGCTCAGCGGTTCCGACCGTACCGATTATCTGGCGCAGGCAAAACAGGTGATTCCGCAGCTGCGGTTTGAGTAACCTTCCGTCAGTTAAAGCCGGTGCATGCTGTGCGCCGGCTTTTTCTTTTGTACGTTACTCAACGTATCGCTAAACTAACCCATTATCTTTATTGAGCGGAAATTCTGCGGATTGGGCATGGAAACGAAAAAAAATAATATTGAATTTATTCCAAAATTTGAAAAATCCTTTTTGCTACCGCGCTACTGGGGCGCGTGGTTAGGGGTTTTTGCCTTCGCCGGTATCGCTCTGACGCCGGCCTCTTTCCGCGATCCGATTCTCGGCAAAATGGGGCGCTTTGTGGGGCGCCTGGCAAAGAGTTCGCGCCGTCGGGCACAGATTAACCTGCTGTACTGTTTCCCGGAAAAGAGTGAGCAGGAACGAGAAGCCATTATTGATGCAATGTATGCCTCCGCGCCGCAGGCGATGGTCATGATGGCGGAGTTAGGCCTGCGCGACCCGCAGCGCATTCTTTCTCGCGTCGACTGGCAGGGCAAAGAGATCATCGAGGAGATGCAGAGAAACAACGAGAAAGTGATCTTTCTGGTTCCCCATGCCTGGGGCGTGGATATTCCGGCGATGCTGATGGCTTCCGGCGGGCAAAAAATGGCGGCGATGTTCCATAATCAGGGCAATCCGGTATTTGATTACGTCTGGAATACCGTGCGCCGTCGTTTCGGTGGACGTATGCACGCGCGCAACGACGGGATCAAACCGTTTATTCAGTCGGTGCGTCAGGGGTACTGGGGCTACTATCTGCCGGATCAGGATCACGGCGCCGAGCACAGCGAGTTTGTTGATTTCTTTGCCACCTATAAAGCGACGCTCCCGGCGATCGGCCGTTTAATGAAAGTCTGCCGCGCCCGCGTCGTACCGCTGTTCCCGGTCTATGATGGTAAAACGCATCGTCTGACGGTGCTGGTGCGCCCGCCGATGGACGATCTGCTGGAGGCGGACGATAACACTATCGCCCGGCGGATGAACGAAGAGGTGGAAGTGTTCGTGAAGCCGCATACCGAGCAGTACACCTGGATCCTCAAGCTGCTGAAAACGCGCAAGCCGGGTGAAATCGAACCGTACAAGCGCAAAGAGCTGTATCCGAAAAAGAAATAGTCCGCGTTGACGCTGCGGGCAAAAAAATCTGCCGGCAACTGCCGGCAGGTTTTTTTATGGTGCAGCAAATTACTCGACGGTCAGAATGCGGGTGGTGTTGGTGCTACCGATGGTGCTCATCACGTCACCCTGAGTGACGATAACCAGGTCGCCGGTCACCAGATAGCCTTTATCACGCAGCAGCGTTACCGCGTCGTGCGCAGCGGCTACGCCTTCATTGATGCTATCGAAATGCACCGGGGTCACGCCGCGATACAGCGCGGTCAGGTTCAGCGTGCGCTCGTGGCGAGACAGCGCGAAAATCGGCAGGCCGGAGCTGATGCGGGAAGTCATCAGCGCGGTCCGACCGGATTCCGTCATGGTAATGATAGCGGTGACGCCCTTGAGGTGGTTCGCCGCGTACATGGCGGACATCGCAATGGCTTCTTCCACGTTATCGAACTGAATGTCCAGGCGGTGCTTGGAGACGTTGAGGCTGGGGATTTTTTCCGCGCCGAGGCAGACGCGCGCCATCGCGGCAACGGTCTCAGACGGATACTGGCCCGCGGCGGTTTCTGCCGACAGCATCACGGCGTCGGTGCCGTCCAGCACGGCGTTCGCCACGTCCATGACTTCGGCGCGGGTTGGCATCGGGTTGGTGATCATCGACTCCATCATCTGCGTCGCGGTAATGACCGAGCGGTTCAGCTGACGGGCGCGGCGGATCAGCGCCTTCTGGATGCCGACCAGCTCCGGATCGCCGATTTCCACGCCGAGGTCGCCGCGTGCCACCATGACAACGTCGGAGGCGAGGATCACGTCATCCATCGCGTCCTGATCGCATACCGCTTCCGCGCGCTCGACTTTGGCGACGATTTTGGCATCGCAGCCGGCATCGCGCGCCAGGCGACGAGCGTAGTTCAGGTCTTCGCCGCAGCGCGGGAAGGAGACGGCCAGGTAATCGACGCCAATTTTGGCGGCGGTGATGATGTCCGCTTTGTCTTTCTCCGTCAGCGCTTCTGCCGAGAGGCCGCCGCCCAGCTTGTTAATCCCCTTATTGTTGGACAACGGTCCGCCGACGGTGACTTCGGTGAATACCTTCATGCCCTGAACTTCCAGGACCTTCAGCTGTACGCGGCCGTCGTCCAGCAGCAGAATGTCGCCCGGAACCACGTCAGCCGGGAGCCCTTTATAGTCGATGCCGACTTTCTCTTTGTCGCCTTCGCCTTTACCCAGGTTTGCGTCGAGGAGGAATTTATCGCCGATATTGAGGAAAATTTTGCCTTCTTTGAAGGTGGAAACGCGGATTTTCGGCCCCTGTAGGTCACCGAGAATCGCGACATGACGGCCCAGTTTCGCCGCAATCTCACGGACTTTATCCGCACGGATCTGATGATCCTCCGCGGTGCCGTGAGAGAAGTTCATACGTACCACGTTAGCGCCTGCGGCAATAACCTTCTCAAGGTTGTTATCGCGGTCGGTAGCCGGGCCTAAGGTAGTCACGATTTTGGTTCTGCGAAGCCTTCTGGACATGTAATACTCCGTTGACTGAAACAACTTTGGTGTTGCGTGAACATGGATTCGGTAGCGCCGACGAGCAAAGTCGCTATACCGGAACGTTACCGACGGTGTAATAGGATAGTGCTTTGTTTCTACTTTTATTGGTCATTGCTGTGTACGCTGAGCTCTTTATCAAAGCGCGATTCCTTGAGCGCTTCCTTGACCCTCTTCAAGTTATCTCTGAATTTTGCTCCCCGCCGCAGGGTGAAGCCGGTCGCCAGGACATCAATCACCGTCAGCTGCGCTAAGCGGGAGACCATCGGCATATAGATATCGGTATCTTCCGGTACGTCCAGGGTAATCGCCAGCGTTGATTCCCGGGAAAGCGGCGTGCCGGGGGAGGTAATCGCGATCACCATCGCATCGTTTTCGCGGGCCAGCTGAGCCAGCTCCACCAGGCTTTTAGTCCTGCCGGTATGCGAGATAATCACCACCACATCATCGTCATTACAGTTCATACAGCTCATGCGTTGCAGGACGATGTCGTCGGAATAGATCACCGGCACGTTAAAACGGAAAAACTTGTTCATCGCGTCGTGGGCGACGGCGGCCGAAGAGCCCAGGCCAAAAAAGGCGATTTTCTTCGCCTGCGTGAGCAGGTCAACCGCGCGATTGATCGCCGACATGTCGAGAGAATGATGGACCTGATCTAAACTGGCCATGGCTGACTCAAATATCTTTCCCGTATAGGACTCAACGCTGTCGTCTTCATCGACGTTGCGGTTAACATAGAGCGTACCGTGCGCCAGGCTTTGTGCAAGATGCAGTTTGAAATCCGGGAAACCGCGCGTTTCCAGGCTGCGGCAGAAACGGTTAACTGTGGGCTCGCTGACGCCGGCTTCCAGCGCCAGGGCGGCAATACTTGAATGAATGGCCTGCGCGGGGGTAGCAAGGATGACTTCCGCCACTTTGCGTTCAGATTTGCTAAGGTGTTCCAGCCGGGACTGGATTTTTTCCAGCATATTCATGGGTAATCGGGCGCTCATCAATGGAAGCGATTTCATTAATGGGTGAAATCATCAGGCGTTTTAGCAAGAATATACCCCTCCGTAGTCGGAAACGGTGAGGAATGACCTGAAAATATGTTGTTTTTTTTCATTACATGATCAGAGTCGTATTTTACTAACTGATAATCGGTCGAAACAACGAACAATATTAGCCGCATGCCCAAAATCTCAGCCTCTATTTTCCACCCTGTGCGATTTAGCAGCGGGAACGGCCGCTGAGGGTTTCGGGAAATTCGTAAACACAGTACGATGCAGTGAAAGAAAATTACAAATACAACTATAGTCTGGCATAAGCACCGGGCTATCAACTAAGGAGAATGACATGGCGGTAACGCAAACGGCCCAGGCATGCGATCTGGTCATTTTCGGCGCGAAGGGTGACCTGGCGCGACGTAAATTGCTGCCTTCCCTGTATCAGCTTGAAAAAGCGGGTCAGATCCACCCTGACACCCGCATCATCGGCGTCGGTCGCGCCGACTGGGACAAAGACGCTTACACCAAGGTAGTCCGTGAAGCGATGGAAACCTTCATGAAGGAGAAAATCGATGAAGGTTTGTGGGAGACCCTGAGCGGGCGTCTGGATTTTTGTAACCTTGATGTCAACGATACCAAAGCGTTTACCCGCCTGGGCAAAATGCTCGATCAGAAAGAGCGGGTGACCATTAACTATTTCGCCATGCCGCCGAGCACCTTTGGCGCGATTTGCAAAGGTCTGGGTGAAGCGAAGCTGAACGCCAAGCCGGCCCGCGTGGTGATGGAGAAACCGCTGGGTACCTCCCTGGAAACCTCCCGCGAGATCAACGATCGGGTGGGTGAGTTCTTTGAAGAGTGCCAGGTCTACCGTATCGACCACTATCTGGGTAAAGAGACGGTGCTGAACCTGCTGGCGCTGCGCTTTGCCAACTCGCTGTTCGTCAATAACTGGGACAGCCGCACCATCGATCACGTCGAGATCACCGTGGCGGAAGAGGTGGGCATTGAGGGCCGCTGGGGCTACTTCGATCAGGCCGGGCAGATGCGCGACATGATCCAGAACCACCTGCTGCAAATTCTGTGCATGATTGCCATGTCCCCGCCGTCAGATTTGACTGCCGATAGCATCCGCGATGAAAAAGTGAAGGTGCTGAAATCGCTGCGCCGCATTGACCGCACCAACGTGCGTGAAAAAACGGTGCGCGGCCAGTACACCGCCGGTTTTGCCCAGGGCAAAAAAGTGCCGGGCTACCTCGAGGAAGAGGGGGCCAACAAGTCCAGCCATACAGAAACCTTCGTGGCGATCCGCGTGGATATCGACAACTGGCGCTGGGCGGGCGTACCGTTCTACCTGCGTACCGGTAAACGTCTGCCGACCAAGTGTTCCGAAGTCGTGGTTTACTTCAAGACGCCGGAACTGAACCTGTTCAAAGAGACCTGGCAAGAGCTGCCGCAGAATAAGCTGACCATTCGTCTGCAGCCGGATGAAGGGGTGGATATCCAGGTGCTGAACAAAGTTCCCGGACTTGACCACAAGCATAACCTGCAGATCACCAAGTTGGATCTGAGCTACTCGGAAACCTTTAATCAAACCCACCTGGCGGATGCCTATGAGCGCCTGCTGCTGGAAACGATGCGCGGTATCCAGGCGCTGTTCGTCCGTCGTGATGAAGTGGAAGAGGCGTGGAAGTGGGTCGATTCCATCACTGAAGCCTGGGCTGCCGATCGTGATTCGCCGAAACCGTATCAGGCGGGTACCTGGGGGCCGGTTGCCTCCGTGGCGATGATCACCCGCGACGGTCGTTCGTGGAACGAGTTTGAGTAATCGCCAGCTCCTCCGTCAGGGTTATTTTACCGGTAACATGATCTGACGCAGCAAGTCGCGTAATTTTTAATCTTTTAAGCCCCGGAGGATTCACCCCCGGGGCTTTTTTTATTACACTGCCTGCAGATATTTTGCCCCTGAGCCCCAGTACTGGTGCCCTAAGCCCCTAAAAGTACCGCTAAAGCGCTGCGGCCGGACAGATGAAATTTGAGGAGCCTTTATGAATTCTGAAATGTTACGGGTAACAAATCGCATCATCGAACGCTCGCGCGATACCCGCGAAGCCTACCTCGCCCGGATTAACCAGGCCAAAACCGACACCGTTCATCGCGCCCAGCTGGCATGCGGTAACCTGGCCCACGGCTTCGCCGCCTGCCAGGCGGATGACAAAGCCTCGCTGAAAAGCATGCTGCGCAATAACATCGCCATTATTACCTCCTACAACGATATGCTGTCCGCCCACCAGCCCTATGAGCGCTATCCGGACATTATCCGCAAAGCGCTGCACTCCGCGAACGCGGTAGGCCAGGTCGCCGGCGGCGTTCCGGCGATGTGCGATGGCGTGACGCAGGGGCAGGATGGGATGGAGCTGTCGCTGCTCAGCCGCGAAGTGATTGCCATGTCCGCCGCGATTGGCCTGTCGCACAACATGTTTGACGGCGCGCTCTACCTCGGCGTCTGCGATAAAATTGTCCCCGGCCTGGCGATGGCTGCGCTGTCGTTCGGCCACCTGCCGTCCATCTTTATCCCTTCCGGGCCGATGGCCAGCGGCCTGGCGAATAAAGAAAAAGTGCGCATTCGTCAGCTCTATGCGGAAGGCAAAGTGGATCGTATGGCGCTGCTGGAGTCCGAAGCCGCGTCTTACCATGCGCCTGGCACCTGTACCTTCTACGGTACCGCCAATACCAACCAGATGGTGGTTGAGTTTATGGGGATGCAGCTGCCCGGATCGTCATTCGTGCATCCGGATGCGCCGCTGCGCGAAGCGCTGACCGCCGCCGCCGCCCGCCAGGTGACCCGCCTGACCGGCAACGGTAACGAGTGGATGCCGCTGGGCAAAATGTTTGATGAAAAAGTGGTGGTCAACGGGATTGTCGCGCTGCTGGCAACCGGGGGCTCCACCAACCACACCATGCACCTGGTGGCTATGGCGCGGGCGGCAGGGATCATCATTAACTGGGATGATTTCTCCGATCTCTCTGACGTGGTGCCGCTGCTGGCGCGCCTCTACCCGAACGGCCCGGCGGATATTAACCACTTCCAGGCGGCTGGCGGCGTGCCGGTGCTGGTGCGCGAGCTGCTGAAAGGCGGCCTGCTGCATGAAGATGTTCACACCGTGGCCGGCTTCGGCCTCTCTCGCTACACCATGGAGCCCTGGCTTAATAACGGCGAACTTGACTGGCGCGAAGGGGCGACCGCGCCGCTGGACGAACAGGTTATCGCCACGTTTGACAAACCGTTCTCTCGCCACGGCGGCACCAAAGTGTTGAGCGGTAACCTCGGACGCGCGGTCATGAAAACCTCCGCCGTGCCGGTTGAAAACCAGATTATTGAAGCTCCTGCGGTGGTTTTCGAGAGCCAGCATGACGTACTGCCCGCCTTTGAAGCGGGGCTGCTCGACAAAGATTGCGTGGTTGTCGTCCGTCATCAGGGGCCAAAAGCGAACGGCATGCCAGAATTACATAAACTTATGCCGCCACTTGGTGTATTATTGGACCGCCGTTTCAAAATTGCGCTGGTAACCGATGGTCGTCTCTCCGGCGCATCAGGCAAAGTGCCATCGGCAATCCACGTGACGCCCGAAGCGTACGATGGGGGCCTGCTGGCCAAGGTACGCGATGGCGATATCATCCGCGTCAACGGCCAGACGGGCGAGCTAACGCTGCTGGTTGATGACGCAGAGCTGGCCGCGCGTCAGGCGCATATTCCTGACCTGAGCGGTTCGCGCGTGGGAACCGGCCGGGAAATGTTCGGTGCGCTGCGTGAGAAACTCTCCGGAGCAGAACAGGGCGCAACCTGCATCAATTTTTAAGACGATTCGATTTATAGATCTGGCGAGAGAAAATCTGATGAAAAACTGGAAAACAACTGCAGAAGCAATCCTCACCTCCGGCCCGGTAGTACCGGTAATCGTGGTGAAAAAGCTGGAACACGCTGTGCCAATGGCGAAAGCGCTGGTTGCAGGCGGCGTACGCGTACTGGAAGTGACCCTGCGTACCGAGTGTGCGATGGACGCTATCCGCGCGATCGCCAAAGAAGTCCCGGAAGCGATTGTCGGTGCCGGTACCGTCACTAACGTTGAGCAGCTGAAAGAAGTGACCGAAGCGGGCGCGCAGTTTGCTATCAGCCCTGGCCTGACCGAATCCCTGCTGAAAGCGGCGACCGGCGAAGGCACTATTCCGCTGATCCCGGGGATCAGCACCGTATCCGAGCTGATGCTGGGTATGCAGTATGGCCTGAAAGAGTTCAAATTCTTCCCGGCGGAAGCAAACGGCGGCGTGAAAGCGCTGCAGGCGATTGGCGGCCCGTTCGCGCACATTCGCTTCTGCCCGACTGGCGGCATCTCTCCGGCGAACTATCGCGACTATCTGGCGCTGAACAGCGTACTGTGCATCGGCGGCTCCTGGCTGGTGCCGGCGGATGCGCTGGAAGCCGGTGATTACGACCGTATCACCAAACTGGCTCGTGAGGCGGTAGAAGGCGCGAAGTAATCTTCGCGCACTCACCAGAGGCCCGGTCTGCGACCGGGCTTTTTTTTATCCTGCGACCACGACCGCTGACGCCGCCGCTTTGGCGCGCGCAACAGCTTCCTCAACGTTATCGGCTATCGCCAGCGTCACGCCCAGACGACGCGAACCGTCAATTTCCGGCTTGCCGAACAGACGCAGCTGCAGTCCCGCGCCGACCGCGGCCTGAATATTGCTGAAAGTGACGTTCTGGCTGGTTAGCTGCGGCAGGATCACCGCCGAGGCCGCCGGGCCGTACTGGCGAATCGCGCCAATCGGCAGGCCGAGGAAGGCGCGAACGTGCAGGGCGAACTCGGATAAGTCCTGTGAAATCAGCGTGACCATACCGGTGTCGTGCGGGCGCGGCGAGACTTCGCTAAAAATCACCTCATCACCGCAGACGAACAGTTCGACGCCGAACAGGCCGTAGCCGCCCAGCGCCAGCACCACTTGGCGGGCGATTTCCTGCGCGCGTTCCAGCGCCAGCGCGCTCATCTGCTGCGGCTGCCAGGATTCACGATAGTCGCCATCTTCCTGGCGATGACCGACCGGCGCGCAGAAGTGTACGCCATCCGCGGCGCTGACGGTGAGAAGGGTAATCTCGAAATCAAAATTCACCACGCCTTCGACGATAACGCGTCCGGCTCCGGCGCGGCCGCCCTGCTGCGCATACTGCCAGGCGTCAGCCAGCTGTTCGCTGGAACGAATAAAGCTCTGGCCTTTACCCGATGAGCTCATTACCGGCTTGACGATGCACGGCAGGCCTATCCCGGCGACGGCTTCGCGGAAGGCGGGTTCGCTGTCGGCAAAACGGTAGGCGGAGGTCGGCAGCTTCAGCTCTTCAGCTGCCAGGCGGCGGATCCCTTCGCGATTCATGGTGAGCTTTGCCGCGCGCGCGGTGGGGACGACTTTCTGCCCGGCCTGCTCCAGCGCGACCAGTGTATCGGTGGCGATGGCCTCGATTTCCGGCACGATAAAGTCAGGTTTTTCCTGCTCAATCAGCGCCTGCAACGTTTCGCCGTGCAGCATATTGATGACGTGCGAACGGTGTGCGACCTGCATGGCCGGAGCGTCAGGGTAACGATCGACGGCGATGGTCTCAATTCCCAGTCGCTGGCATTCAATGGCCACTTCTTTACCCAGTTCACCGGAACCTAACAGCATTACCTTTGTTGCCGCAGGGCGCAGCGCCGTACCTAATACAGTCATAACTCTCTTCCGCAGTAAAAAAACATGCGCCGCATTATAAACGAAAACGTTTGCGCATGTCTTTATGCGCGTCATTTGAGTTCGGGGAAGAAATTTGATATACTGTATAAAAATACAGTACTGAGAGGCTGCATCATGGCGGTTGAAATTAAATATGTAGTGATTCGCGAAGGTGAGGAAAAAATGTCTTTTGCCAGCAAAAAAGAGGCCGATGCTTATGACAAAATGCTCGATCTGGCGGAAGTACTGAACGACTGGCTGGTTGAATGCCCGCTAACGCTCGATGAAGAGCAGCGCGATAGCATGGCGATGTGGCTGGCCGAACGTAAAGACACCCTCAACCATATTTTGCGCTCCGGTAAGCTGCCGGAAGCCGAGGGCGCCGCCGAGGCGCCAGCCGATCGCGCAGAAGCAGAAGAGGGCGACAAGACCGACGACGTCGTCGAATCTGAAGCTCCGGCGCCGGCGAAGCCGCGCAAAGCGAAAGCGGCCTGAGCTACGCTGCCGCCACCAGCGGTTCTGGCGGCAGGCTCCCGCGCTTCCCGGCGCGACATTTGCTCATCTTTAGCTGCCGATAACGTTTCCTGACGTCGCGTCGTTTAGGCTGGTGGTATCGCTTATCGCGCAACGAGGAAATGTATGGCTAACTGGCTTAATCAACTGCAGTCTCTGCTGGGTCAGCAGGGGCGGTCTTCTTCATCTGACGATCAATCAAGCGGCAAAAATTTACTCCTGCCGGGCGCGCTCGGCGGGCTGGCCGGGCTGCTGGTCGCCAGCAAATCATCGCGCAAGCTGTTAGCCAAATACGGCACCGGTGCGCTGCTGGTCGGCGGCGGCGCGGTTGCGGGCAGCGTTTTATGGAATAAATATCAGCAGAAGATGCGCGCCAGCGCGCAGCAGGCATCGGCTGATGTCGCGCCCTCACAGACGCCATCTCCCGCACCGGCCGAACTCGACGCCCGCAGCGAACGGCTGATTATGGCGCTGGTCTTCGCCGCCAAAAGCGATGGACATATTGACGAACGCGAACGGGCAAATATTGAAGAGCAGCTGCGTGCGGCAAACGTCGACGTCCAGGGCCGGGTGTTAATTGACCGGGCGCTGGCGCAGCCCCTCGACCCGCAGAGCCTGGCGCAGGGTATCAGCAGCGAGCAAGAGGCGCTTGAAGTTTACTATATCAGCTGCGCGGTCATTGATATTGACCACTTTATGGAACGCAGCTATCTGAACGCCCTCGGCGAAGCGCTGAAGCTCCCGCAGGAAGTGCGTGAGGATATCGAACGGGATATTCAGGCGCAAAAACAGGCCGTAACGCTCTAAATCCGCACGTTTCGCTTGCATCGCTGGCGACTTTTGCCACCCTTATATATTGTGTAGTCACGTCACCCTTCAGGCTGTGTTGAAGCAGCCTGAAATTTTTAGTACTCAATACAAGCCGCAGAAGAATAAGCAGATGCCACCAAAAGCGAAACGGATCCCCCATGCCATGACATTACATGGCGACACGCGAATCGATAATTACTACTGGCTGCGCGATGACGATCGCTCGCAGGCGGAAGTGCTGGATTATCTGCGCCAGGAAAATGAGTACGGCAAAAAAGTGATGTCTTCGCAAAGTAGCCTGCAGGACAGGGTACTCAAGGAGATTATCGACCGTATTCCGCAGCGCGAAGTGTCAGCCCCCTACAGCAAAAATGGCTATCGTTACCGTCAGGTCTACGAGCCGGGCTGCGAGTACGCGATTTATCAACGCCAGCCGGTAGTCAAAGAGGAGTGGGATGAATGGGATGTCCTGCTTGACGGCAACCAGCGTGCGGCCGGCAGCGAATTCTATACCCTCGGCGGATTAGGCGTTTCGCCCGACAACAGCCTGATGGCGGTGGCGGAAGACTATCTCTCCCGACGCCAGTATAGCCTGCGCTTCTTTCCCTTAAACGACGACCGGCAATTTGCGGAAGTGCTGGAGAACGTCTCGCCTGATTTTGCCTGGAGTAACGATTCGCAGACCCTGTGGTACGTGCGCAAACATCCCACCACGCTGCTGCCGTATCAGGTCTGGCGCCACCGTCTGGGGACGCCGGCCAGTGCGGATGTTCTGGTGTATGAAGAGCAGGACGATACTTTTTACGTCAGCGTGCACAAAACGACTTCCCAGCAGTTTGTGGTGATCTATCTGGCCAGCGCGACCACCAGCGAAGTGCTGCTGCTCAATGCGGAAATGACCGACGCCGAGCCGGTCTGTTTTCTACCGCGGCGTAAAGATCATGAATATAGCCTCGATCACTATCAGCACGCTTTCTATCTGCGCTCTAACCGTGAGGGTAAGAACTTCGGCCTTTATCGCACTACCCTGCGCGATGAGCAGCAGTGGGAGACCCTGATCGCGCCGCGGCACGAAGTCATGCTGGAAGGATTTACCCTGTTTACCGACTGGCTGGTTGTGGAAGAGCGCCAGCGCGGGCTGACCAGCCTGCGTCAGATCAATCGTAAGACAAGAGAGTCCCAGGGCATTGCCTTTGACGATCCGGCCTATGTGACCTGGCTTGCCTATAATCCGGAGCCGGAAACCGCCCGCCTGCGCTACGGCTACTCCTCTATGACGACGCCGGATACGCTGTTTGAGCTGGATATGAATACCGGCGAGCGGCGGGTGCTGAAACAGCAGGAAGTCAAAGGGTTCGATGCCAGCCACTACCGCAGCGAGCATCTGTGGATCAACGCCCGCGACGGCGTCGAAGTCCCGGTCTCGCTGGTCTACCGTCATGAACATTTCCGCAAAGGTGCCAGCCCTCTGCTGGTGTACGGCTACGGCTCCTACGGCGCAAGCATGGATGCGGATTTCAGCGCCAGCCGCCTGAGCCTGCTCGACCGCGGCTTTGTGTTCGCTATCGCCCATATTCGCGGCGGCGGCGAGCTGGGACAGCAGTGGTACGAAGACGGTAAGTTTTTGTGCAAGAAAAATACCTTCAACGATTATCTCGACGTCTGCGATGCGCTGCTGGCGCAGGGCTACGGCGATCCGCGTTTTTGCTACGGCATGGGCGGCAGCGCCGGCGGTATGCTGATGGGCGTCGCGGTGAACCAGCGGCCGGAGCTCTTTCACGGCGTGGTGGCCCAGGTTCCCTTTGTCGATGTCCTCACCACCATGCTCGATGAGTCGATTCCGCTGACCACCGGCGAGTTTGAAGAGTGGGGGAATCCGCAGGATGAAGCCTATTACCGCTATATGAAAAGCTACAGCCCGTACGACGGCGTGCAGGCTCAGGCGTATCCGCATTTGCTGGTCACCACGGGCCTGCATGATTCGCAGGTACAATACTGGGAGCCGGCAAAATGGGTGGCAAAACTGCGCGAGCTGAAAACCGACGATAACCTGCTGCTGCTGTGTACCGATATGGATTCCGGCCACGGCGGTAAATCCGGCCGCTTCAAAAGCTATGAAGGCGTGGCGCTGGAGTATGCGTTTCTGATTGGCCTGGCGCAGGGGACGCTGCCGGGCCAGGCGGAGGTATAGCGCCGATTACTCCCCGAGATAGTGCTTCAGCGTCAGGCGCAGCTCGGGGCTCATGCGATCCAGGTTATTAAACAGCCAGCGTAAATAGCCAGGATCGTTTTCCGCCACTTCCGAGACCGGCTTGCCGCGGTATTTGCCGAAGGTAAAGGTGGAGAGCAGCGCCGGGCGGCCGGTAATGGTCGCCATCTCCTCAGGCGTCCAGCCGGAGGTGTTGATGATATCGAGCAGCAGGGCCGCGGTGATATAGCAATCGTATAGCGCCCGGTGATGATGCAGTCCCGGTGGCGTCGCGACGCTGAGCTTGCGCGATTTATACAGCCCCATATTGCTGTACTTGATGCCTGGCCACAGGCGGCGCGCCAGCTTCATCGTGCAGATCCACTCGCCCTGCATTTCCGGCAACACCCGGCGGTCAAAGCTGGCGTTATGGGCGACATACCACGGACTGCCCATATACAGCGGCACAATCTCCTCGATCCACGGCTTATCGGCGACCATCTCTTCGGTGATATGGTGAATCGCCATCGCCTGCGGGCTGATAGGCCGGTCGGGGCGAACCAGGTGGCTCATGGGATTGGTGATGTGTCCGTCGACAATATCTACCGAGGCGATTTCAACAATGCCTCCCTGCAATCCGCAGGTTTCTGTATCGATTACGCGCAGCATGGCTCGCTCCAGGCCAAAGAAACCAGCGTAATAGAATGCGCGGGTCTTGCCAACGTGGATGTCCGCAGGGGACGGGAATTATTTCTGTTTCGGTTCATAGGGCAGGCGAGAGAGCGAAACGGAGGCCAGTCGATGGGCAATCAGACGTTCACGAAACCAGCCGCGCAGATGCTCGGGCTGTTCTCTTTCGACTAAATCAGCCACCACCGGCATATTGTAGCGTTCTTTAAACGCGACGCCCGCCGCGGCGAGATCGACATTCACTTTGTCCATCTCCTCCTGGGATAGTTTAGCCAGGTTCTTTTCCATCGGTTTCTCCTCTGATAACGCCGCAAAAAGTACTAAGCACGCGGCAAAAAGGCAAGTCTCAGACGCTTAGCTCGACTGCGCCATTATACAGGGTTATTCTCTGTGCTACATACATAACAAAAAGGAATGACAACTATGCCAATCATCGCCGGGCGCGCGCTGCGTCTGTCTCTGTTTCTCGCCGGTTGCCTGACCGCAGCAGGCGCATCGGCCCACGCCCATCTACAACAACAGCTTCCGGCGGCCAATACCGTGGTGAACGCTTCACCGCAGGCGCTGACCCTGAACTTCTCCGAAGGCATCGAAACGCAGTTTAGCGGCGTAACCCTCACCGGGCCGCAGCAGAAGACCATCACCCTCGGTAAACCCGTCCGCAGCGACAGCAATAAGGCTCAGCTGACGGTACCGGTTGAGCAGGCGTTGACGCCGGGCGAATATACCGTTAACTGGCACGTGGTCTCCGTAGATGGCCACAAGACGAAAGGGCAATACACCTTTACCGTGAAGTAAGCCGATGCTGAGTGGAGTCTATGTCAGTTTACGCTTTATCCATTTCATTTCGCTGATCGTCGCTTTCGGCTGCGTCCTCTACGGCGCATGGTGGGCGCCGGTGGCCTTACGTCGTTTGATGATGCAGCGCTTCTATCCGCTGATGCGCTATTTATTATCAGCAAGCGCGCTGTCGGCGCTGCTGATGCTGACGGCGCAGGGCGGCTTGATGGGCAACGGCTGGCCGGACGTCTGGCAGCCGGCTATCTGGCAGGCGGTGGCCGGAACGCAGTTTGGCAGCGTGTGGGTATGGCAAATTTTACTCGCCTTTGTGGCGCTGGCGTTGGTCTGGCTGAAGCCCCGGCGACCGGGACGTTTGCTGCTGGTGCTGTTTTGCGCTCAGCTGCTGCTGCTGGCCGGCGTCGGGCATGCCGCAATGAACGATGGCTGGCTGGGGATAGTGCAGCGAACCAACCATGCGCTTCATCTGTTTTGCGTGGCCAGCTGGTTTGGCGGTCTGCTGCCGTTTATCTACTGTCTTCGCCTGGCGCACGGTCGCTGGCGGCAGGCGGCCATCTGCACCATGATGCGTTTTTCGCGCTACGGGCATCTGGCGGTTGCCGGCGCCATCGCCAGCGGCGTGGTAAATGCGCTGCTGATCCAGGGCGGACTTATCAGCGCCTCGCCCTGGGGGCGTATGCTGTTGTTCAAATGTGCGCTGGTGGCGGCAATGGTGGCAATTGCGCTGGTGAACCGGTATGTTCTGGTGCCACGCATGTCGGCAGGCGGAACGCGAGCGGAGCAGCTCATCGTGCGCACCACGCAGATAGAAATTGCGCTGGGGGCGCTGGCGCTATTTGCCGTCAGCCTGTTTGCCACCTGGGAACCTTTCTGAATAAACTGGTTAAATCATGAAAAAAATCGTTCTGACAATGTTGTTACTGGCAAGTTCTGGCGCTGCGCTGGCGGCACCGCAGGTGATTACCGTAAGCCGCTTTGAGGTGGGTAAGGAGAGCTGGGCGTTTAACCGCGAAGAGGTGATGCTGACCTGCCGTCCGGGCAACGCGCTGTTCGCCATTAATCCCAGTACCCTGGTGCAGTACCCGCTAAACGACATCGCCGAACAGCAGATGAAAGACGGTAAAACCAACGCGCAGCCGATTTCTGTGATCCAGATTGACGATCCGCAGCAGCCGGGACAAAAAATGAGCCTGGCGCCCTTTATTGAGCGCGCGCAGAAGCTCTGCTGATCGCCGCCTGCATCCCGCTGTATTTACATGAAAAAAACCGCCATCCCCCGATACCGGGCGTGGCGGTTTTTTGTTGGCATCAGCAATTTTGATACGAATTATTCGTCCACTTTTGTCGCGGACTGGAAAACCTGACACGGTAAACTATTCTTATAAGGCAAGGCGACTTAGCCTGCATTAATGCCAACTTTTAGCGCACGGCTCTCTCCCAAGAGCCATTTCCCTGGACCGAATACAGGAATCGTGTTCGGTCTCTTTTTATCTGTTTTTCACAAACCGCAGATTCCATTGCAAAACCCCAGTCGCTTTTTTCGGGGCTTTTTTCTTATACCACAACAATAATTTCCTAAACATTTCTTTTACAAAAAATCGTCTGCTAACGTTTTAGTAGCTCACGGTCACCAGTACGGTATCGCTGTAGGTTCCCGCAGGCTGGTTGCTCTGGGTCGGGTTAATCTTGAGGGTGTAGTTCGCGGACTGCGCGGCGCCGGAGCCGGTTACGCTGAGATTGTTGCTTTCCGTCCAGGCGCTGCCGTTGGGCTGGTAAAACTGATACTGCAGCCAGGCGGTTGGTTGGTTCGCAATGGGCTGGCTCATCTGCCGCCAGTCGCCGACGCTGGCGTTAGTGCTGGCGAGGTTGACGGTGTAGGCCGCGTTTTTAGTGCAGCGGATGGCAAGCTGGCCGCTGTAGTGGCTAAAACCGGACGGAAGAGCGGCAGAGGCAAATTCGACGTCCGGCGCGCTGTCGATATAGCAAACATTGGTCACCTTCACCGACACGTTGACCGTCGAGGTCAGGGTTCCGTTATTCGGAATACATATCTTAATGCCCAGCAGATCGAGCCCGACGTAGCAGAATCGGTACACCCAGGTGATGGTTAACACATCGGTATAGGTACCGGCGGGGACGTTGGCTCCCGGCGTGGTTCTGAAGTAGAGCGGCATGGTGCCATCGCTTGAGTTAAATAAACCCAGCAGTTCGAGCAGCGTTGTTCTGGACCAGCTAATCACGCCGCCGTCCTGATAGGCCGGCGAGCACGAGGCGTCAGAACAGACGCTATAAGGGATGGCATCGCCCGCGCCATTAAGCAGCCGCGGAACGCCGTTGCTCTTGTTGGCCGACGCCAGAGTGGCGCTTAACGTATTGGTTGAGTTCAGCGCCACCAGTTCCGGGGTGCAGTAAAACCCCGCGCCGGCCATCACGCCCTGAGGCGCGCTGTTGAGCGCAAAGGAGTCGACCGGGCCGATCGCTGGCGAACTGGTTTTGATACTGCAGGCGGCCAGAGCGGTGCTGGCTTGCCTGAGCGCTAAGAGCATCGCGAATACGAGGATAATACTTTTCAACGTTATCTCCGCTGTTAAGAGGGGCAGCTGACCGGACCTATCCGCTGCGGAACCGGCGTTGAGGACGGAAGTTCGAACTGGACGCTGCATCGAAGCTCTCCGGCGTTTATTTTGACTTCGTTGTGGCGTCCAAGGTGCGAGAACCAGACCACGCCGTCATAGCCCACCAGGCCGCGCTGCTTGCTGTTAACCTCCTCGACCGGCGTACCGACCGGCAGCGGTTGCCCCCTGGCATCGACGAAGACGAGGGTTGCTGAGCGCACGCGGTTCACCGGGAAATCGACCAGCGCTCCGCTGCCTTCGCGCACGGCGATGCGTTTCTCCACCGTCAGAGCTTCGGTGTCCGTTGGCAGCGGTAGCGTATCGAGAGTGACTTTCCCCGGATACCACGCCGTCGCCCACGGGATCAGCAGATGACCATTTTTATCGGTCACGCCGACTTTGCGATTTTCATAATTCACCGCAATATTCGGGTAGTTGCCGGTGGAGACGACGATAAAGGCGTCGTTAATTTGCCGGGCGAAAAACAGACTGTTATCCATCAGCACCACCGAGCCCGCGGCCTCAAACCAGCTGTGACGATCGTCGCGCGACCCGTAGTAGCCTCCGCTCAGCGTTGACACGCGGTTGATCCAGGTCAGATCCGCCTGACTATAGTTATCGCCGCCGATCGAATGGGCGAGGTTCCAGCCCAGCCCGCCTTCTGCCGGAGCAGAGCGGCTGACGCTGATATTTTCTCCCCATTGTCCGGCGCTGGCGCGCTGGCCGCTTAGCTGGACAGAGGTTTGCGAATCGAAAGGGATGATGACCTGCAGCATGCTGGCGTAGCTACCTTCCTGCAGATCGCGGTTGACGCTCAGGCTGAGGCTGCTGCTGAGCCACAGGCCGCGGCTCCAGGAGAGGTTCAGCAGCCGGGTGCGCGAATTATCCTCGGCTTTGATATCAAAGTAGCCAATGCTAAAAGAACCGAGGGTTCGTCCCCACGGACTCAGGCTCAGCGTGGCCTGGTCTGACTGACGGCTGAGCGTGGCGGTAGACCCATAGGTGCTGAGGTTGTCGTAGCCGGCGCTGCGGCGGATATGTTGATAGCTCACTCCCCAGCTACTGCCATAGTAAGAGTAACCCGAGGTGAACTGGTTTCCGTCTCCCTCGCCACGGCTGGCGCTGCCCGACAGGCTGAGGGTGCCCAGATTCCCCACGCCGATATCGCTGCCAATGCCGGCATTGGTTAACCCTTCGCGGTCTTCGGTATGCGTAGAAAGCGTGAGCCAGTTGTTGAATCCGTAGCGATAAATAGCGCTTACCGCGCCGGCGCCATAATCGGCACTCCTGATACCGTAGTTGTTGCGCAGGGCGCCGAGGGTGAAATCAAAATCGCTCAGTCCTTCCCGCAGCAGGGTATTGGAGACATAAAAAGGGATGCTGGTGGAGACCTGGCGACCCAGAGCGTCGGTGGTCACTACGGTGGCTTCGCCGGCGCCGCTGATCCAGGGAACGTTGGTCAGCGTATAGGGGCCGCCATTGATTTGCGCAGAGCTGCTCTTATAGCCGTTAATAAACAGATCGACGCTTGAAGGAACCGCCGCGCTGCCGGATAAGTTAAGCAGCGGATATGTCACCAGATCCGGGCGAACGCTGAAGTTGCGGCTCAGGCGTAGCCCCCCCATGCGCACGGAACTGCTCCACGTCAGGGCGTTACTGACCACGTCCCCGGCCTGGTAGCTAATCATTTGGTCGCTATCGCTGTACTTCCACAGGGTGTCGTAGCGCATATAGCCCTGCTGCTCGTAGCCCGTCGAAGACCAGTTTTGCCGAATCACGGCGTTATTGGAAAGGACGCCCGGCGGGCCGAAAAGGCGCGTTTCGGTGAAGGTGCTGGTGGTTTGCGAACCGCCGGATGAAAAGAGGCTGTAAGCGTCGTAGTTAAATAAAATTCCCGGGCTGCTTATCGCGGTCTGGCCAGGTTGTTCCGTAGTCCCCCCTATGTGCTGCTCGGGGAGCCATTTGTCCGGAACCTGGAGCTTGAGGATCTGACCCGGCTGGTCATATTCCACTTTCACCGAGGGTAGCGTCGTCACATCAACCAGCGCGTCGCCGGTTTGCAGGGGAATATGCGCTTGCTGCAACACGCTGGCCGCGATCCAGTAGTGGCCAGCGTTGACCTTTACCGGAACGGCGCCGGCAAGAATATTGCCGTTGACCGATACGCTGAGGTACAGCTCGTATTCCTGCTTTTCGCCGTAGGATGCCGCAGGCGCAGGCAGGGAATCATAGGTCGCGGCGCAGGCCGTTACCGACGCCATCGCCAGCAGCCCCCCGGACGCCGTCCTTTTCAGATCTCTCATTTTTAACGATTCGCCGGAATTTCCACCGCCTGACCGTTATCCGTTAATTTCGCGAACAGATGCATTCCTGACGGCACGGAAGCGTTTCCGGCGCTCGGGAAACAGCTCTTTTTCTGCGCCAGAACGTAGCCGAGAAGACCATTAGCCTGGGGAATGCGCCCCTTGCCGCTCGCGTTCGCCCAGTAAACCGCGCTGAGGCGCGCGTGCTGATTGCCTCTGTTTTCGATGCACAGCGTCTGGCGGTTATTTTGCTGCGAGAGCGACCAGCGCAGCGTGGCCCTTACCGGTTCGACTGAACCCGCGTTCTTTAGCGGCGTGACGCCCTGCCCATAGGTAAACAGCGGCAGGACATAGCGCATGCGCATTTTCAGCCCGGCGGCGTTCTGTTCCGTCTGCGCCGCGGGTTGCGCGGCAGGGATCTCATCGATAACAATGCGATAGGACTGCTCTTTGCCGTTTGCGATGGGGGCGACGCGCATGAGCCGCACCAGCTGGCGCTGCCCCGGCGCTACCGTGGTAAAAGGCGGGCTGGCGACAACATCCCGCTGATCGGCGTAGACGTCCGCTGACGCTTTTTGATCCCAGGCAAACACGCGCAGCTGCAAATTAACCGGCGCGCTGCCGCGATTCTCCAGCCACAGTTCAGACCCTGTTTCGTGGCTTTCGATCGTTTGAAATATCGGCCATACCAGAACGGAGCTGGCGGCCAGCGCGGATGAGGGAAGCAATAAAGCGAATATAAACGGCGCAAATCTACAGCGAATCATAGTTAACCTGTGAATTATCTAATAGGTCAGCGTGACGGTGACCGTGTCGGTATAGGAGCCCACCGCCGGGAAGCCATTCGTGGCAAAAAGGCGGCCATAAACCGTGTAGGTTTGCGTGGTGCTCGGAAAGGATGCAACGCTCAGGGCCAGCGTACTGCTGCCCCAAACGTTAGCGCGGTTGGCGTCCTGATAAAGCTGGTACGCCAGCGTGCTGCTGTTGCCGTTCGACATGTAGCGCTGAGTGGCTGAGCCGCCGTTGACGCCATAGTCGAGGGCGATTGAAATAGCGGTGCCGGGCGTGCAGGTCACGATGATGGAACCTGCGCCGGCGGTACTCGCGACATCCACGTTGCTGTAAAGCGATGACAGGGTGCCAAAATTCAGCGTGCCGAAGTCCGTCGTTTGGGAGCCGTCCCCGGCGCCCAGCGCGCAGCCTGCGGTTATCTGCGCGGAGACTTTGAACGTCTTTTGGGCAACGGCGGCATGGGCGCCCGAGGTAAAAAGCAGAAGTAATGTAAGCCACTCTGGTCGAAGCATGACGCCCATTTTCCTTATGCGGTTACCAGGCTAAGGTCGCGGTAACAATGTCGTCATACACATCGGCTGTCGGCGCGTTGACGCTCTGGTCTTCAGGGCGAATGCGGGCAAAAACAGGAATCGCCTGTGGATTCCCTGTGCCAACGATAGGTATTGTGCCGCCAGGCAGGATTTCGTTATTGCGGGCGGCATCCGAATAGAGCCGATAGGCAATCTGCTGGGTGCCACCGGCGTTTTTCATATAGCGCAGCGCAGCATCGCCAGACTGGCCGCCGTCAAGCGTCAGGGTCGAGGCAAGATCCTCGGTGCAGGTCACGGTTAGGGCGTTTCCGCCGCCGCTGCCGGTGATCTCCGCATCAATGGAGTTGGCTAAATCGCCATAGGAGCCGAAATTAATGTTGCCCCAGCGGTTGTTTTCGCCATTGCGGACATTCGATACGCTGCATCCGCTGCCGAGCGTCACCTGAACGCCAATCTGGCCGCTTAAGGTTCCCGCTGCAGAAGCCGGTTGAAGAATAACTATGGCGCTCAGTAAGCCGCCCAGGAGACTGCGCGAGATCGTTGTGACGTTCATAGAGAACCTCTTAGTGGAAAGCCGCTGAAGAAAAACAACAATGTAGCGATAGACGTTGGTCACCGATTAAGTGCCGCGGTTTTGTTGGTTAACGTATAACTACTCCTGCAAGATATGTGTAATTTTGTATTTATGGCTGGTTATGTGTTTTTTATTGGATTTTTATTCTGCATTTATGCCTTTTATATGGATGAAAACTCTTTTTGTTAATTAATTGTTGGTGTTATGTTTTTTAATTGTGTTTTGAAGGGGCGTGGAAATAGGGCGATTTTTTCTTAAATCACAATCTGGCGCAAAGTTTGCAACAAAAAATCTGGACAAAAAGACGGGTATAGACACTGGAGGCGCCGTTGAGCAAGGGCGAGGAGAAAACACCTGCACAAAATCAGGCCCATAGTGCAGGTGAACTTTACGGGCCAACATCGGAAGTGACCCAGTATACACATTTGTATGACAAATGAAATAATAGATAAGAGACGGTTTTTCACTTTTTTGGCGGTTATTCTTCTGACCGCGCTATGGGTTATTGTCAGGGAGGCGAAGGGGGCGAACGACGGCGTGAAAATAATGGGCAACGATTTATTCTGGCGCCACAAAAGAGGGGTACAGCCATGTTTCCAGAAAGCTCACCAGAAACCATATTTGTCCACTAAAAATAAACCACAGAGCAGCGGTCAAAATAATCAACAGGATAGCCAGCAGGAGTAATTCTGTTTTGCTCATAACTTCACTAGCCGTCCGCAAGGAGTACAACGAAGTTATGATAGTAACTAAAGCGCCGTTGAAGATGCAAACGCCGTTGTGCTAAACGGCGTTGGCGAAGCGGCGGGAGAGCTAATCCATGAGTATCGCCATCTGAGCGGCCATATCATCCAGCAGCTGGAAGCGGCGACGATATTCGGCGCGTTTCTTACTGGCGATGCTCTCAAGCGTCTTTCTTTCCAGCTGCAGCGGCAGGCGCCAGCGCCAGGCGCCGTCGGCGACCCCATCGATAGAGTGCCAGAACTCGTTATAGCTGGCGTGAAAATGGCGCCCTTTACTCAGCCGATAGCGCAGCGCGCGGAAGACGTGGCCGCTGTCGCTGACCCCGTAAATGTGATGAATGTTGCAACGCGCCGCCATTAACCAGATAAATTCCATCAGCAGACGTTTCGGGAACAGGCCGTAACAGGCGCGGGTCGCCCGTTTAATCACTTCGTGCGGAACGGTGCTGCGCGGCCCCTGCAGGCCGCCGATAGTCAACTGCCATTGCTCCTGCTGGCGGGTGACGCTAAAGGTCGCGCTGGCAAGCACAATCTCATCGCTATCGCGCAGCCACAGCGTCGTTTCGCCCTCGCGTTCGGCTTTGCCCGCCGAGGACGCGGAGAGCGTAAACCGGCTGTCGTCTTTGCCTGTCAGCTCAAGCAGCGGCACATCTTTCGCGGCGGTCATGGCCCCGGCGAGGCGCGAGGCGCCCAGGGAATCAACGAACTGATAGTGGCTGATAATGGCCTGAGCGCGCTGGCTGGCGTTTAACCCGCGGGTTAAATACTGGCGATGGACTTTACCCGGCAGCGTCACCTGAGCGGCGAGCAGCTGATTGAAATCCGCACGCGCCGACAGGCTCTCCAGCATGCTGCGCGTTGGCGCATAAAATAATGCCGTGCGCAGTAAAAACTTAAGCCGGTAATGACGTTGTTGCCAGATGGGGGCGGGGGTGATCCGGCCCATCACCAGATCGGCAATGAGATTTGGGCGTCGCTCAACTACGCTGGCTGAATGCAGGCTGTTATCCGTCACGATGAATACCTCGGTGTTATTTAGCCTCTATTCTATGGATATATCGTGGGGAGCTTAATGCCCGGCCGGACTATATTTGGCTTTCGTTTAAAATCGATTGAGGTGCCAATTTACGGGCGGTGAAGCCGCAGGGTTTTCCTATAATTATGCGAGGAGGACGAAATATGTATCAGCGTATTTACGGTTGCGACTGGCGTAATATCTGGCTGGTGGGCGACCTGCACGGCTGTTTCGCACGCCTGATGGCGGCCCTTCGTGAGCGCAAGTTTGACCCTTACCAGGATCTGCTTCTTTCGGTGGGCGATCTGATCGATCGTGGGCCACAAAGCGCGGAGTGTCTGGATTTACTGCGCTATCGCTGGGTTTACGCGGTGCGTGGAAACCATGAACAGATGGCGCTGGAGGCGCTTGCCGACGGCGATATGAGGCTCTGGGAGATGAACGGAGGCGACTGGTATACGCAGCGTGCGGCGAGCCAAAAGCAACGCCTTACGGCGCTTATTGCCCGCTGCCGCCGACTGCCGCTAATTATTGAACTCCACAGCGGTGAGCAGGTGCACGTGATTGCCCACGCTGATTACCCCGCCGCGGTTTATCGCTGGCAGCGCGTTGTTGATGAGCACCAGGTGCTGTGGCGTCGGCAGCGTCTCACTGACCATCTCGCCGGGCGTCACGGGGCGATTGCCGGCGCTGACCATTTCTGGTTCGGCCATACGCCGCTGAAGCGACGCTACGATAGCGATAACCAGCACTATATCGATACGGGGGCCGTGTTTGGTGGAGAGCTAACCCTGGTGGCGCTACAGCTGGCAGGCTAAAAATCGCTGTATTCTCGGGCGGGAAGCCAGAAACTATCGATAAAATCTTCTACCGGAAAGCAGCCGCCGTGGCGTATCCGCTGATCGTCCATGGCCGTTGTGCACTGCCGCTCGTTATCGTAAACATCGACAACGATATCTTCACAGCCGCCGTCCAGGTAACAAATAAACAGCACTAAGGCAAACATCCGAGCCTCATATCCTGAAAAACATAGCGTTAAGTGTAGGAGATGACGGAGAAGCGGGGAAATAAATAACCCGTCTCAGGCGACGGGTTCAATTGAGTCAGGCGAGGCGCATGACCCAGGCATCGGACTGGCGATCGTAGTGCTTACGGTAGAGGACGGAATGTTCACCATCAAGTATGGCGGGTACGCTGGTATCCGCGTCCCATGCATCAAGCTGCATGCATAAATCCGGATCGGATTTACAGGGGATGCTTAACGTTCGCTCTCCCTGCTGTTCGCCGTGCAGTTCGGCGTCGTCTATCTCAAACGCGCCGATACGTACGTTAGTTTTGGCCATAAATTCCCCCCGTTTGTCTGCTGAGTTGTGGTACGACCAGTTAAGGCCGCCATTTTTCAGCGTAGACAAACGGGCGTAAAGCGCCAGTGAAAAAATGCTGTTTTTCGACGCGCCATCACGCTTTTTTGCTAAAAAGCTTACCGTCACGCACCAGTTCGCGGGGATAGCTATTTTTTAAACGCGACCCGACTTTTTTCGCCAGCCCGATCGGCGCGCCCTGATAGGTGACAATCGCATCATCCTTCTGCGGGAGCGTTTCAGGATAGATATCGCGACCGCGATACCACTCTTCCGCTTCGGCTTCCGTCAGCGCCAGGGGAGCGGCCGGCGCAGCAAGCGCAATCACCGCTTCGTGCTGCCAGCGGTAGCCTTTGTTATGGGTTTCGGCGAGCCGGATGCCGATGCGGGAAAAGCGCACTTTGCCGAATAACGCTTCGAGCGCCTGTGGGAATAACCAGATTTCTTTATCGCGCTGCCAGAGCGTATGGTCGGCGGTCCACTGCAAACCGACGGCGGCGGCGGCGGCAATTACGGCGGCGGATTCGCGGGTTTTAAGCGGCGTGAAGGGGAATTTCCCCACTTTATAACCCGGCGCCGGGAGCGGATCGATGGCCGCGGTTTTACGTAAACGGGCGACGAAGAACCCTTCGCAGTCAAAAATTTGCGGGAAGACGTGCAGGAAGCCCTCCTCGGTGAGGGCTTCGCTGGCCTGCGGGAACAGTGAGCCGAGCGGCAAGACTTCTACCGCCTGCGGATAGCGCGCCAGCAGCCCGTTGACCACCTCTTCGTTTTCTTGCCGGTTCAGGGTACAGGTGGAGTAAACCAGCGTCCCGCCGGGGCGAAGGGCGTGAAACGCGCTGTCAATCAGCTCGTGCTGGGTTACCGCAATTTCCGCGTTGCTTTCCGGCGACCAGTTTTTCAGCGCATCGGGATCTTTACGTACTACCCCTTCGCCGGAGCAGGGGGCGTCGAGCAGGATCGCGTCAAAGCATTCCGGCAGCGCGGCGCCGAATACCCGACCATCGAAATGGGTCAGCGCCACGTTGCTGATTCCACAGCGGCTGATGTTGGCGTGCAGGACTTTAACCCGGCTGGCGGAATATTCATTGGCCAGAATGCCGCCTTCGTTACCCATGCGGGCGGCGATTTGCGTGGTTTTAGAACCCGGCGCGGCGGCGACGTCCATCACCCGCTTCGGCATCTGGCCGTCGGCAAACAGCGCGGCGACCGGCAGCATGGAGCTGGCTTCCTGAATGTAAAACAGCCCGCTAAGGTGCTCGGCCGTGCTGCCCAGCGGCAGGTCGTCTTCATCTTCACGCTCGATCCAGAAACCCTCTTCGCACCACGGAACCGGCGTGAGCTGCCAGCGGTAGGGGGCGACCAGCTGCAAAAAATCAGCCACCGTGATTTTCAGCGTATTGACGCGAATGCTTCGCCGCAGCGGGCGCTGGCAGGCGGCGATAAAGTCGTCGAAAGAGAGATGCGTCGGCATTGCCGCACGCATTTGAGCGAGGAATTCTTCAGGAAGATAGACAGCGTTTTGAGCCACGGGGAGCGCACCACAACGAAAAAAGGGGGCGTAGTTTACCATAAAGGCTCCGGCGGCGGACACCGGAGCCTGTTATGCTTAGCGCGGCAGGGCGGTGCCCCATTCGCGCCACTCTTTCGGTTCGCTCTCCAGCAGCAGGAAGTGTTTGCCATCCTGCGCTTTCGGCGCCAGCGGCGTACCCGGAGGCGTCGCAAACGCGATGCCGCCGCGAATGAACTGATTAAAGGTACCGGTTTTCACCACCCCGCCAATCAGGCCAAAGTCGAGGCTATAGCCGGAAGCCAGCCAGAATACCGAGTTGTTGCGCACCAGATACTGATAACGCTTGCTGATACGCAGCTGTACCATCACGCGATCCGACATCGAACCGAGCATCAGACCGGTCACCGTGCCGACTTCGAGCCCGCGGAACAGCACCGGCGTGCCGATACCCAGCGAACCCGCTTCCGGTACTTCGACGATAATGCTCAGGCCGTCGATATAACGTGAATCGCTGATCGTGGTTTCCTGAATTTCGAAATCACGGCGCGGCGCACCGCGTCCCGGCTCGACGTTGATATAGGCCTGGAAAAGGGTATCCAGATGTTCAACGCCCGCCGCAGATATCTGCGGCGTAATCACCGAGAAACGCGTCCCGGCGCGGGCAAAAGTATTGACGTATTCCGGGTAGAGAACCGCTTTCGCCTGCACTTCGTTTTTCGCGGTAATTAAATTCAGCGACTGGATCTGGCCAATATCAATCCCCAGGTAGCGAATTGGCATCCCTTCGGCGATTTTACCGGCGTCGAAGGCGTGCAGGGTTATCTGCCCACCCACCGCGCGGGCGGCGGTTTCTGACGCATACAGCACGCGTTTGTTATCGATCCGCGCGCTGGCGCTGGCGCCGCTGAGGTTATCAAAGCTAATCGCGCCCTTCAGCGCGCGGGAGAGCGGGGATGCCTGCACCGTCAGGCCGCTACCGTTAAGCCGCACTTTCGCGCCGCCTTCGGCCCAGAACACGCTGTTGCTGGTCAGCAGATGGCGATATTCCGGCTTGATATGGATATTGATCTCAAAGGCGTTCTTGCGCGGCTGCACGGTGATGATTTCCCCGACCGCAAATTTACGGTACAGCACCACGGAGCCTGCCTGCACGTCCGGCAGCGTCTCGGCTGAGAGCGTAAGCGTGGTGGTCGGCAGATCGCTCATACTGTTTTCCAGCGCCTTTTCCTGGTTCGCGTACAGCGGATAGCGGCTTTGCATCGCCCCTTTGTCGCCCGGGATAACGCGGATCCCGCCGCTGACCCATTCGCTGGCGCTGGCCCCGAGGAACTCCACGCCATCGATGCCGACTTTAACGTCGATGCGGCTGTTGACCACGAATTTGCTATCGCCGCGTACCAGAGAACGGTACTCCGGCATCACCGCCACCTGGAACGTGACGCCATCGGCGTTCAGCTTGCGTTCCAGAACCTGGCCAATCTGCACGCCGTGCAGAATCAGCGGCTGCCCGGCGTCGATGCCGTAGCTTTCCGGCGCGGTGAGCGTGACGGTCGCGACATCCGGCTCTTCCAGAATGGATTTATCGGCAGGCAGCACCGCAAACTGGTTGCGGGGTTCACCCTCGCCGGGGACCAGCTCGAAGGTGGTGCCGGTCAGCAGGGCGCTGACGCTGGGGTTATCCAGCGAGATTTTCGGCTTCTTCATCTGAATCAGCGTCTTCTCGCGCAGCAGGCTGACGACGCTCGGGTCGACGGTCATTTCGCCGGTCACTTTCCCGTCGCCATTGAGATTCAGCTTACTGAGCTGGCCGACCTCCAGGCCCTGGTACATCAGCGGCGTAGAGCCCGCTTTTAAGCCTGCACCATCCGGGAGATCCAGTTTAACCACCACGCCGCGCTGGCTGTGCGCCAGGTCTTCGTATAAGTGATAGTCCGTGTTTTGCTGAGCCTGTGGAGAATCATCCGGGGAATCAAAGGCGATAGCGCCGTTCACCAGCGCCGAGAGGCTGTCCAGCTGGACTTTCGCTCCGCTCAGGCTGACGTCCGCCTTCACGCCGGATACGTTCCAGAAACGGCTCTCTTTTTTCACCAGGTTGGTGAAACGCCGCTCGATCAGCACATCAATGGTGACGCCCTGATTGTTCGGATTAATGGCGTAGTCATATACCCGGCCGACCGGAATCTTACGGAAGTAGACCAGCGAGCCGCTGGTTAACGAACCCAAATCCGCTGACTTGAGATGAATCATCAGCTCGCCGTTGTTGATGTGGTACTTCGGCTGGGTATCGAGGGCGACAAAGTGATCCTCGGGCTCGCCCTGGCCGGGCATCATGCCGATATAGTTACCGCCCACCAGCGCATCCAGGCCGGACACGCCGGCAAGCGAGGCTTTCGGCGTTACCAGCCAGAACTGCGTCTCCTTGCGCAGCGCATCTTTCATATCGCCCTTGACGCTGGCGGAAACCTCAATTTTGCTCAGATCTTTACTCAGCGAGATGTTCTCCACCGTACCGACTTCTACCCCCTGATAGCGGATAGGCGTGCGGCCAGGAACGATACCGTTAGCGGACTGGAAGTCGATAACGATCGTCGTACCGCGATCCTGGTAGCTGGTCCATATCAGCCAGCCGGCAATCAGCAGCGCGATGACCGGCAGCAGCCAAAATGGCGAGATACGGCGTTTAGTTTTAATTTTGGCTTCAGTCGGCGAAGCGGGCGTTTCCTGACTCATGTGCGTCCCAAAGTAAGCGGCTGTCCAGCCATTCAACAGCAAGGATAGTTAATATTACCGCGGCGCCAAAATAGACTGCGGCGGGCCCCATCGTAAACGCGAGGAGCTGATCGCGGTTGATCAGCGACATGGTTAATGCGATGACAAAAAGATCCAACATAGACCAGCGGCCGATCCAGGTAATCAGCCGCAGTAGCAGGATGCGGGTACGTAATCCCTGTTCACACTTGAATTGTATGCTGACCAGCAGCGTAAACAATACAATTACTTTGGTGAATGGGACCAGAATACTGGCGATGAACACGACGCCGGCGATAGCGACGTTGCTGCTGGCCAGCGACATAATGCCGGAAAGGATGGTGTCATCCTGACGCGCGCCGTTGACGTAGATAATCGAGATCGGCAGCAGGTTGGCAGGCAGCAGGAAAACCATTGACGCAATCAGCGCAGCCCAGCTCTTTTGCAGGCTCTGGCGGCGTCTGTGGCGCAGGGGAGTGTGGCAGCGACGGCAGCGGCCGCGCGAATCGCGATGGCCGGTATAATGGCAGCCGAGGCAAACCTGCAGGTTTTCATCCGGCCGCAGCGCCGGGCGCTGGGGGTAAAAACGCTCCCAGAGCTCCTCAACGTTCATATGGATAAGCGTCAGGATACTGAGCAGAGTGAGGGAGATATAGGCGATAAGCCCGATGCCCGGCTGCAGGAAGGCGTAATCCTGCACCTTAATGGAGGCGACGCCGATGCCGACCAGGTAAATATCCAGCATCACCCACTCTTTGAGCCGCTCCAGCATCAGCAGTATCGGGCGCAGATTCATGCCCAGCACGTTGCCCAGCCACAGATAGGCGATTGAGACCACCAGCAGCACCGGCGCCACGACCGCGCAAAATAGCACCATCGCCGCCGTGAGCGGATCGCCCTGGCCGGTCATTTGCCAGATGCCCTGAAGGACGTTAGCGTCGATACGCACGCCCAGCAGATGCAAACGCAGCAGCGGTTCGCTCCAGGCAAAAGGCATCAGCAGCAGCATCGCGATTGCCATGCTGCCCAGCCGGGTAAGCGACCAGTCGCGGCCATCGCGCACTTTGGCGTTGCAGCGGGGACACCAGGCGCTTTGATTCTTTTTTAGGACCGGTAAACGAAACAGCAGGTCGCACTGCGGACAGCGCTGATAGTGAGCGTGCTCAACGGGGGCGCTGACCGAGTAGACGACCATTTTTTTTGCTGGCGTAATCCTGGGTGTTTTTAGTGGCATTTATAGCTTACAGAAATGAGTGTATCTCTCTATCTTAACTCAGGAATGAATTCATCTTGAGCATGAATGCATTTAAAGCTTATTTTATTAGGCTGTAAGTGTAAGGTAGTAAGACAACTAAGCGACCAAATAATGAACAAATCAGAATTCTACGCGGATTTGAACCGCGATTTTCAGGCGTTAATGGCAGGCGAAACCAGTTTTCTGGCGATGATTTCAAATACCAGCGCGCTGCTGTTCGAGCGGCTGACCGACGTGAACTGGGCCGGTTTCTATCTTCTGGAAGGTGACACGCTGGTGCTTGGCCCGTTCCAGGGCAAGCTGGCCTGCGTGCGGATTCCGGTCGGACGCGGCGTATGCGGGACTGCCGTCGCGCAGAATCGCGTGCAGCGGGTAGAGGATGTTCACGCGTTTGATGGGCACATCGCCTGTGACGCCGCCAGTAATTCGGAAATTGTCTTCCCGTTACGGGTGAACAATCAAACTATCGGCGTCCTGGATATCGATAGCACGGCGCATTCCCGCTTCACCGCTGAAGATGAGCAGGGACTGGCAGAACTGGTCGCGCATCTGGAAAAACTCATTTCTGCGACTGATTATCAAAAAATATTCACCCGCGTCGCAGGATAATCAACGGATAACGTAGCATTTACCGATGACGTCATTATAATGACGCCTGTTCATGCCTGCGGCTTGTTGGCTACGTCCGTTGTAATCAGGAAATTTCATGGAAAATCAACCTAAGTTGAATAGCAGTAAAGAAGTCATTGCGTTTCTGGCCGAACGTTTCCCTCAGTGTTTTAGCGCTGAAGGCGAAGCTCGCCCCCTGAAAGTCGGTATTTTTCAGGATCTCGTTGAGCGCGTTGGCGGAGAGATGAATCTCAGCAAAACCCAACTTCGCGCTGCTTTGCGTCTTTATACTTCGAGCTGGCGCTACCTGTACGGCGTTAAGCCTGGCGCAGTCCGCGTTGACCTTGATGGCAACCCGTGCGGCGAACTGGAAGAGCAGCACGTCGCTCATGCCCGTCAGCAGCTTGAAGAAGCAAAAGCCCGCGTCCAGGCGCAGCGCGAAGCGCAGCAGGCCAAAAAACGCGAAGCCGCTGCCGCAGCAGGCCAGCCGGAAGAGGGGGCACGTCGCGAGCGTAAACCGCGTCCTCAGCCTCAGGCGCGTCGTAAAGACGGCGCTGAGCAGCGTAAACCTCGCCCGGCAGCAGCAGCCAAAGCGCCGCGCGAAGAGCGTCATACCCCTGTATCAGATGTGTCTGTATTGACCGTTGGCCAGGCACTGAAGGTGAAAGCAGGCAATAATGCAATGGACGCCACCGTCCTGGAAATCACCAAAGATGGCGTTCGTGTACAGCTGACTTCTGGTATGTCAATGATTGTACGCGCAGAACACCTGGTGTTCTGAAACGGAGGCCGGGCCAGGCATGAACAAATTCTTTAAGCTCACCGCGTTGGCGGGCCTGCTGGTAATCGCAGGCCAGTCGTTCGCCGTGGACGATATCACCCGGATCGATCAAATCCCCGTGCTGAAAGAAGAGCCGCAGCACGCGACGGTGAGCGAGCGCGTCACATCGCGCTTTACCCGCTCTCACTACCGGCAGTTCGATCTTGATAATGCCTTTTCGGCAAAAATTTTCGATCGCTACCTGAACCTGCTCGACTACAGCCATAACGTGCTGTTAGCCAGCGACGTGGCCCAGTTTGCCGCGAAAAAGAATCAAATCGGCGATGAGCTGCGCAGCGGGAAGCTGGACGTTTTTTACGACCTGTATAACCTGGCGCAGAAGCGTCGATTTGAGCGTTATCAATATGCATTGAAAGTGCTGGAACGTCCGATGGACTTTACCGGCAATGACAACTTCAACCTTGACCGCAGCAAGTCTCCCTGGCCGAAAGATGAGGCCGAACTGAATGCGCTGTGGGACGCCAAGGTGAAGTTTGATCAGCTCAGCCTCAAGCTGGCTGGCAAAGATGATAAAGAGATTCGCGAGACCCTAACCCGTCGCTACAAGTTTGCCATTCGCCGTCTGGCGCAAACCAATAGTGAAGACGTTTTCTCGCTGGCGATGACCGCCTTTGCGCGTGAAATCGATCCGCATACGAACTATCTCTCTCCGCGCAATACCGAACAGTTCAACACCGAAATGAGCCTGTCTCTCGAAGGTATCGGCGCGGTACTGCAGATGGATGACGACTACACGGTGATTAACTCACTGGTGGCCGGTGGTCCTGCGGCGAAGAGTAAATCCATCAGCGTGGGCGACCGTATCGTTGGCGTTGGCCAGCCGGGTAAAGGCATGGTTGATGTCATCGGCTGGCGTCTTGATGATGTCGTGGCGCTGATAAAAGGTCCCAAGGGCAGCAAGGTTCGTCTGGAAATTCTCCCGGCGGGTAAAGGCGCGAAAACGCGGATTGTGACCCTTACGCGCGAACGCATTCGTCTTGAAGACCGCGCGGTTAAGATGTCAGTCAAAACCGTCGGCAAAGAGAAGGTTGGCGTGCTGGATATTCCGGGTTTCTATGTTGGCCTGACGGACGACGTCAAGGTTCAGCTGCAGAAACTGGAGAAACAGAATGTTAGCAGCATCGTTATCGATCTGCGCAGCAACGGCGGCGGGGCGCTGACCGAAGCGGTTTCGCTTTCTGGCCTGTTTATTCCATCCGGCCCGGTTGTCCAGGTTCGCGATAATAACGGTAAGGTGCGTGAAGACAGCGATACCGACGGCGTGGTGTACTACAAAGGCCCGCTGGTGGTGCTGGTCGACCGTTTCAGCGCCTCGGCTTCTGAAATTTTCGCCGCCGCGATGCAGGACTATGGCCGCGCGCTGATCGTCGGTGAGCCGACCTTTGGCAAGGGGACCGTCCAGCAGTATCGTTCGCTGAACCGCATTTACGATCAGATGCTGCGCCCTGACTGGCCGGCGCTGGGGTCCGTACAGTACACCATCCAGAAATTCTACCGTATTAACGGCGGGAGTACTCAGCGCAAGGGTGTGACGCCGGACATCATGATGCCGACCGGAACCGAAGAGCGTGAAACCGGCGAGCAGTATGAAGATAACGCGCTGCCGTGGGATAGCGTCAATGCGGCAACCTTCGTGAAGTATGGTGACCTGACGCCGTTCGGAGCCGAGCTGCTGAAGCGCCACGATGCGCGTATCGCCAAGGATCCTGAGTTCCAGTACATCATGAAGGACATTGCTCGCTATAACGCGATGAAAGATAAACGCAACATCGTCTCCCTGAATTACGCGCAGCGTGAAAAGGAGAATGAAGAAGATGATGCGATTCGTCTGGCCCGCGTTAACGATCGCCTGAAACGCGAAGGCAAGCCGCTACTGAAAAAGCTGGAAGATCTGCCGAAGGATTACCAGGAGCCTGACCCGTATCTTGATGAAACGGTTCATATTGCGCTCGACCTGGCCCATGAGGAAAAGGATCGGCCAGCGGTAGAGCCTCCGGCCAGTAAATAATCCCCCAACGGGCACACTAAGTTGTGCCCGTTTTTCTTTCTCGCCTTTCCCAACGTTCATTGCCTGATTTCAACAAAATGTCAACGCTTTTGCCCAGCGTCAGCAATATGCTACAAAATGTAAAGTTGTGTCTTTCTCGTGACTTAGCGGGGCCTGATGGTTGAAAATTGGCGTTCTACCCATACCATGTGGGTAATCGCATAGTGCGTTTTGTTAAATCGAGGTTAAAAGAAAATTATGATGCGAATCGCGCTTTTCCTGCTGACCAACCTGGCAGTGATGGTGGTGTTCGGGCTGGTGCTGAGCCTGACGGGAATTCAGTCAAGCAGCATGACCGGGCTGCTGATCATGGCCCTGTTGTTTGGTTTCGGCGGCTCAATCGTTTCGCTGCTGATGTCGAAATGGATGGCGCTGAAATCGGTGGGTGGGGAAGTCATTGAGCAGCCGCGTAACGAAACCGAGCGCTGGCTGATGAATACCGTCGCGCAGCAGGCGCGTCAGGCGGGCATCGCTATGCCGCAGGTCGCTATCTACCATGCGCCGGATATTAACGCCTTCGCGACCGGCGCGCGCCGCGATGCGTCGCTGGTGGCGGTCAGTACCGGGCTGCTGCAGAACATGAGCCGTGATGAAGCGGAAGCGGTTATCGCCCATGAGATTAGCCACATCGCCAACGGTGATATGGTTACCATGACGCTGATCCAGGGGGTAGTGAACACCTTCGTTATCTTTATCTCGCGCGTTATCGCGCAGATTGCGGCGGGCTTCCTCGGCGGCAACCGCGATGAAGGTGAAAGCAGCAACGGCAACCCGCTGATCTACTTTGCGGTCGCCACGGTGCTGGAGCTGGTATTTGGTATTCTGGCCAGCATCATCACCATGTGGTTCTCCCGCTACCGCGAGTTCCATGCGGACGCCGGTTCAGCGAAGCTGGTAGGGCGTGAGAAAATGATCGCCGCGCTGCAGCGGCTGAAAACCAGCTATGAGCCGCAGGAGGCCAGCAGCATGATGGCGTTCTGCATTAACGGCAAAGCGAAATCCATGAGCGAGCTGTTTATGACTCACCCGCCGCTGGATAAACGTATTGAAGCCCTGCGCAGCGGCGAATACCTGAAATAACCGTCGCGCCTGGCCCTGAAAACAAAAATCCGCAACCTTCGGGCTGCGGATTTTTTTATGCCGGTTTTTGCGTTACAGCCTGACGCGCGGCTGCGTGACGCGTAGCCCGCTGACGGCGGCCGCGACGACGGCAAACGTTCCGGCCAGCAGAAGCGCGGTGTGGGTTCCGCTATTGCCCAGCAGGTTAAACAGCAGCGCCACCAGCGCGGCGCCAGTGCTCTGTCCAAGCAGGCGCGCGGTCCCCAGCATGCCGCTTGCGCCGCCGCTGCGATGAGCCGGCGCTGACGAGACGATGGTGTGATTGTTGGGGGACTGGAACAGGCCAAAGCCCGCGCCGCAGAGCGCCATTCGCCAGATAATATCCAGGTCCGACGGCGCGGAGGGCAGTAAAGCCAGGCCGAACAGGCCGCAGGCCATGATGATTAGACCCATCGCGCCCAGCAGCCCGGCGTGAACTTTCTCAATCAAATATCCCGCCAGCGGCGCCATGACCATAGTGGCCAGCGGCCACGGCGTCAGGAGCAGACCGGTTTCCACCTCGCTACGCCCCATCATTGACTGCAGGAAGAACGGCAGCGAAACCATCGCCAGCATCTGGGCGCAAAAAGAGCATATCGACGTACAAATTGACAGAGAGAATAGCGGAATGCGCAGCAGGTCAACCGGCAGCAGGGGGACCGGCATTTCGAGCTGGCGGCGGACAAAAAAGAACCCGACGACCAGCATGGCCATAACCTCCGCCGCAACCAGCGCGCCTGACTGGCCCTGAGCGAACCCGCCGAGGGCGGTAATCAGTAAGCCAAAAGTGAGGGCATTCATGATGGCGCTCGGCAGGTCGAAGCGGGTGACCTTGCTGCGGCCGGTGTTAGCAGGCAGATAGCGCATCGCGAGAAGCAGTGAAATAATCCCCAGCGGAACGTTAATCAGAAACAGCCATTGCCATGAAGCCATTGAGAGAATCGCGGCGGCGATGGTCGGCCCCGCCGCGGAGGAGACGGCCACCACGAAAGAGTTGATCCCCATCCCGCGGCCGAGAAAGCGCTGAGGATAAATCAGGCGAATCAGCGCGGTGTTCACGCTCATCAGCGCCGCGCCGCCGAGCCCCTGCGCCACGCGCGCCAGGGTCAGCATTTCGAGGCTTCTGGAGAGCGCGCAGGCCAGTGAGGTAAAGGTAAAAAGCACCAGGCCGATTTTATAAATACGCCGGTAGCCGACCATATCGCCGAGGAAAGAGAGCGGCAGCAGCGCGATAACGATAGCGATTTGGTAGGCATTAACTATCCAGATTGAAGAGGCCGGGGATGCGTTTAAATCGCTGGCGATGGTCGGCAGGGCGACGTTGGCGATAGCGCCGTCCAGCACCGCCATCGCCAGGCCTAATACAATGGTCAGAATGGCGCCGTAACGCTGCGGTAAAGGCAGCCCATCGGAGATGTTTTTATCCATGTGAAGTCTGTATCTTATCGGGAACTATTAACTGGTTAATAATTTTAGCATTGATTATTCAGCGGCATGTCGCAGATTTGTAACGAATCGGCAGAAGAACGATTGCGGGTAACGGGATGCGAATTTATAATAAAAACCGGTTCTAATTTTTATAAAACAGTTGCGATGAGGTGATAAATGGCAGTTGCAGATTTGGATAAACAGCCAGATTCTGTCTCTTCGGTATTGAAGGTTTTTGGCATTCTGCAGGCGCTTGGCGAAGAGCGTGAAATTGGCATTACCGAACTGTCCCAGCGCGTCATGATGTCAAAAAGCACCGTTTATCGCTTTTTGCAGACCATGAAATCGCTGGGATACGTAGCTCAGGAAGGTGAGTCCGAGAAATATTCTCTGACCCTGAAACTCTTCGAACTTGGCGCGCGGGCTTTGCAGAACGTTGATTTGGTGCGCAGCGCTGATATTCAGATGCGCGAGCTTTCACGCCTGACGAAAGAGACCGTCCACCTGGGCGCCCTGGATGAAGACAGCATTGTTTACATCCACAAAATCGACTCAATGTACAATTTGCGCATGTATTCGCGCATCGGGCGTCGTAACCCGCTGTACAGCACCGCGATCGGTAAAGTGCTGCTGGCCTGGCGCGATCGTGCCGAGGTTGAGCAGATTCTGGAAGGGGTGGAGTACAAACGCAGCACCGACCGAACTATCACCAGCACCGAAGAGCTGCTGGCGGTTCTCGATAAGGTCCGCGAGCAGGGGTATGGCGAAGATAACGAAGAGCAGGAAGAGGGGCTGCGCTGCATCGGGGTTCCGGTTTTCGACCGCTTCGGCGTGGTTATCGCGGGTCTGAGTATCTCTTTCCCGACGCTGCGTTTCTCGGAAGAGCGCCTGAACGAGTACGTCGCGATGCTGCACACGGCGGCGCGTAAAATTTCAGAACAGATGGGCTACAACGATTATCCGTTCTGACCTTGTGCGTAAATCGGGCTACAGCGTCTGTAGCCCGATCGTGACTAGCCGTTATCGACTATCGTGGCGCTTTTTCGCAGGATAGGGCAATCGGTAATGCCGATAATACCGCTGCTGGAATGAACATATTGTGCGGTACTGATGCCGCGAGCCGTGAGATATTTACACTGCAATCCCAGCCCCCCGGCATTCTCGCTGCTGCCCATTAATACGCCGTAGCCGCTTAATAATACGCCAATCCACAAGATAGCCAGCACCACAATGGTACGAATGATCAATCGCATTGTTGCCTCATTATTTGTATTATCCTTGCGTCCATTCTGGCATGAACATCGTTTGAAACAAGTCTATGATTCCTAAACTTGCCTTTCGTATTACAGTTAGCCGCGGTTTAAGAAGGTCATGTTATCCTGGCGACATCTGGTACTGATGCGGAGTGTGGAGTGAAAAAATTACGCTGGGTTTTGCTGATAGTCATCATCGCAGGTTGTTTACTGCTATGGACTCAGATGCTTAACGTAATGTGCGATCAGGATGTACAGTTCTTCAGCGGCATCTGCACTATCAATAAATTTATTCCCTGGTAAGACATTTTTAATATGACTGATTTTCTTCTGCCGCGCGGGTGGTAGAATAAACGCCTTCTCTTTGAGGTGGTGAAATGAGTGAGTTACTAAATCCTGGGATTGTAAGCCTGGCATCCGTGGCGCTTTCAGTTGTGCTGTTGCTTGTCGGCCTGTTGTTATGGTTTTTTGTTAATCGCGCCAGCTCGCGCGCTAATGAGCAGATAGCGCTGCTGCAGGCGCTGCTGGATCAGCAAAAGCGGCAAAACGCGCTGCTGCGCCGTCTCTGCGAGGCCAATGAGCCAGAGAAGGAGAGTGCCGCAGAACCTTCCATCGCCGAGAAGGGGAAAGGCGACGACGACTTCATTCGTCTGGTCGCAGAGCGCTAATCTGATTGTCAGGTGTACATCGTGACGGTGTGCACCTGTATCTCCCCCGGTGTATAACTTATACTTATCGATAATTTCTCTTCCGAACGTAAACCTGCCCACCGGCAAGCGGAGGCGGCGCGTTTATGCTCTCTTTAATTAGTTTGTTTAATTCATCAAATAAAAGAACAGGAAAGACCTGACTGTCATCAGGCGTTCATTATTGCGGTGAAGTATAGTCAATATTTTAACTACTTCAATTAACGCGCTTCGATATTATGCCATGGGCCGGTAAAGCAATTTTTCAACTATCGATATGAGCTTTTAAATGCATCTTTATGCAATGCTTTCTGACTCCCCCTAAAATTGGCAGTTTGGCTCTACGCGGGGCCCGGCAAGCTGAAATCATTGAGCAATGGCGGATAAACTCCCAGGCAGGGGGCCGTCTCAGCGGCGCCAGCGCGGGGGGAGAAGGATAAGCCAGAGGAAGCAAAGTCGCATAAATGTGCAGGTGATCAAATGATTCCCTTATAATTTGTGCGAGCGATCGAGAGCCGTCTAAAAATGGCTTGCCATTATTTACGTAGTATGTGATAACACGTTTCGGGTTAAACGAGGTACAGTTCTGTTTATGTGTGGCATTTTCAGTAAAGAAGTCCTGAGTAAACACGTTGTCGTTGAATACCGCTTCTCTGCCGAACCTTATATTAGTGCCTCATGCAGTCATGTGTCAGTTTTATCTATGTAAGTGCCCCACGGGCGAAGAAAACAGTCTAAGGAATTTTGCAAATGGCAAAGATTAAAGGTCAAGTTAAGTGGTTCAACGAGTCTAAAGGTTTTGGCTTCATTACTCCGGCTGATGGCAGCAAAGATGTGTTCGTACACTTCTCCGCTATCCAGGGTAACGGCTTCAAAACTCTGGCTGAAGGCCAGAACGTTGAGTTCGAAATTCAGGACGGCCAGAAAGGTCCAGCTGCAGTTAACGTAACTGCTATCTGATTTAGACCACTGAATCTTGTAAGAAAGCCTCGCAGCCGCGGGGCTTTTTAGTCTTTATTGCAAATCATGTCATTTTTCCTCCCTCTGTTGCGCTTTGTTGCAAAACAACATCCTTATTAGCACTGTTTAGCAACCTGTTTTGTATATATCTGTTAAATCAGGTGGTTGCAAAATAATGATGGAGCTAAGGTGCAAAAGAACAAACTTAAGTCGGCCGCCAACTTTACCCCTCTGCGGTTTGGGTTGTTATGCGTGGCCATTCTTTGCTGTATGGGTCTGCTGCTGGCCCGGGTAGGCTGGCTGCAAATTGTCTCTCCCGACAATTTGGTTAAACAAGAAGATATGCGCTCCTTGCGCGAAGAGCCTATCGACGTGCAGCGCGGCATGATTAGCGATCGCGAGGGCCGCCCGCTGGCGGTTAGCGTGCCGGTGAGCGCCATCTGGATCGATCCGCAAACAACTCTCGCAAAAGGCGGCGTCGGATATGGCCCGCGCTGGCAGGCGATGGCGCAAGCTTTACACCTCAACCTTAGCGAGCTTGCCCATCGCGTGCAGGCGCATCCTCATGCGCGTTTTCTCTATCTGGCGCGCCAGATAAACCCGGAGCAGGCGGAGTGGATCGACAAGCTGCACCTGCCGGGGATTAATCTGCGCGATGAGTCGCGTCGTTTTTATCCCGCGGGGCACGTTGCGGCTAATCTGCTGGGCTTTACCAATATCGATAATCAAGGAATCGAGGGGGTAGAGAAAAGCTTTAATGCCCAGCTAACCGGTCAGCCCGGGCGTCGCCTGGTGCGCAAAGACCGGCACGGCAACGTCATCGAAAATATCACCGAAGTCCCGGCGGTCCCGGCCCACAATTTGCAGCTCAGTATCGATGAGCGTCTGCAAACGGTGACCGAGGACGCGCTGGATAACGCCGTGCGCTGGAACAAAGCGGAATCAGGGGCGGCGGTATTAATTAAAATTGATACCGGGGAAATCCTGTCGATGGCCAGCTACCCCGATTTCAACCCTAACAATCGCGATGACGCGAAGCTGGATGATTTCCGCAATCGCGCGATTAGCGATACTTTCGAGCCGGGGTCGACGGTTAAGCCGCTGGTGCTGATGACCGCGCTCCAGCAGGGCATTGTTCAGCCGGATAGCGTGGTGGATACCCATCCGTTTACCCTCGATGGTCATCGTATTCGCGACGTCGGTTACTACCCTGAGCTGTCCCTCACCGGCATTCTGCAAAAATCCAGCGATACCGGCGTTTCACATTTGTCGCTGGCCATGCCGATTCAACATCTTATCGATACCTATAAAGCGTTCGGTTTCGGCGACTCTACCGGTCTGGGATTAACCGGTGAAAGCGCCGGGCTGATGCCGCAGCGTCGCTACTGGGGACAGCTGGACCGGGCGACATTCGCCTTCGGCTACGGCCTGATGGTTACGCCGCTCCAGCTGGCGCACGTTTACGCAACTATTGGCAGCTACGGTATTGAGCGTCCGCTATCGATCACGCGTATCGATCCGCCGGTCATGGGCACCCGAGTGATGCCGGAGCAGATTGTGCATGAAGTCGAACATATGATGGAGAGCGTTGCCTTGCCGGGCGGCGGGGGCACAAAAGCGGCGGTGCGCGACTATCGGGTGGCGGTAAAAACCGGTACCGCCAAGAAAATTGGCCCTGACGGGAAATATATCGACAAATACGTGGCCTACACCGCAGGGGTGGCGCCCGCCAGTAACCCAAAATTTGCGCTGGTAGTGGTGATGAACGACCCCAGCAACGGTTCGTATTACGGTGGGGCAGTGTCGGCGCCGGTATTCAGCCAGATCATGGGCGATGTCCTGCGCCTGGAAAACGTGATGCCAGATGGGATGCCGCAGGGTTCTGAAAACCTGATCGTCATGCATCATGACGGCATGCTGCCGCCTGCGCTGTAACGGTGGCCTGGAGGGGCGAATAGCGCTACACTTTCGCCCTTTCAGCACACCGGAGTTGCCATGTCTTACAGTTGCCCACTTTGCCACGCGCCGCTTGAGCGCCGCGATAATAGCTTTATCTGCCCGCAGCGGCATCAGTTCGATCTGGCGAAGGAAGGGTACGTCAATTTACTGCCGGTGCAGTTTAAGCGCTCCCGCGATCCGGGCGACAGCGCTGAAATGATGCAGGCCCGGCGGGCGTTTCTCGATGCGGGTCATTATCAGCCGCTTCGCGACGCGATCTGCGCTTATCTGCACACTTTCGCTCCGACCGATTTACTGGACATCGGCTGCGGGGAAGGCTACTACACGCACGCTTTTGCCGCCATCGCCAGCCGCAGCTGGGGTCTGGACGTGTCGAAATCCGCTATCCGCGCGGCGGCAAAACGGTACCCGCAGGTCAACTTTTGCGTCGCCTCCAGCCAGCGTTTACCGTTTGAGGATGCAAGCCTGGATGCGATAGTACGTATTTACGCCCCCTGCAATGCCGTTGAGCTGGCGCGCGTTGTCCGCCCCGGCGGCTGGGTCATCACCACGACGCCGGGGCCTCGTCACCTGATGGAGCTGAAAGGGTTGATATACGACGAAGTGCGTTTGCACGAGCAAAACGCGGAAGAGATGGCAGGGTTTACGCTACGTCACCAGCAGCAGCTGGCCTATCCGATGCAGCTTAACGGCAGAGAGGCGGAAGCTTTACTGCAAATGACGCCGTTTGCGTGGCGGGCTAAGCCGCCGGTTCGGGAAGCGCTGCGTCAACAGGTGGGATTTGGCTGCCAGACCGATTTTGCCATTCACTGCTGGCAGCGCGACGCCTGAGGATCAGCCGGCGAAATGGCTCCAGAGGATCTGGGCGCCGATGCCAATCAGCACGATACCGCCGAGGATTTCCGCCCGTTTGCCGAGCAGCGGGCCGATAAAACGTCCCACCATCATACCGAGCGTCGACATTATCAGCGTGGCGCAGCCGATTGCCAGCGCGGTGGCGATAATGTTGACCTGCAGAAACGCCAGGCCAACGCCGACGGCCATGGCGTCAAGGCTGGTAGCGAATGCGGTGGTCACCAGCAGCCAGAAACCGTGGCGTCGCGGAGTTTCGCAGTCGTCGTCGTTGCCGCCGCGAAACCCTTCGATAACCATTCGACCGCCGAGAAACACCAGCAGCACAAAGGCAATCCAGTGGTTCCACTCGAGAACGAACTGGCTGGCAAGCATCCCCATTCCCCAACCGACCAGCGGCGTGAGCGTTTCGATAGCGCCAAAGATAAGACCCGTACGCAGGGCTTCAGAAAATTTAGGTTTATGGAGAGTGGCGCCTTTGCCAATAGAGGCCGCGAAGGCGTCCATGGACATGCCGAAGGCAAGAAGAATTGTAGCGGATACATTCATGAGAGCGTCCTGACCGGGGATAATCCATATGACACATCGCCGCCCCCAGTAAAAATACGCAGCCCATCCTGAAGATGAGGCGCCGCGTACAGCAGCGATGCGTCTATGGTCTCGCCTGATTGAAGACGTTCTTCTTCAACCCGTACGTGCCACGTTTTGCAACGAGTATGTTGACACGTACATTTTCTGGCAGGCAGAAAATTGGCTACTCCCCAACGACGGGCGCAACCTTAACATAATTTTAGAATATAAAACAATAACAGAGTCAGGTTATTTTGCTAACCAAATGATAACGATTTTCATTTAAATTTAGAAGTGAATAATTCGTTAATAAATATCGGCGAATTAAACGAATGGAATATAGCCGCGGCTATATTCCATTCGCCGGGGAATGACAAAATATAGCGCAGGCTATATTTGTAACTCATTGAGTTGAAATGAGAAGTTTGTATATTTTTTCCAGGTCGTCGATATTTTGTACGCGAATTAGCAGGCGACGCTGCTCTAATTGCATGACCAGCACGCCATCTTCCGATAAATTCATCTCTTTAATACGCTTATATTCGATCCAGATATTGGCGAAAAAAAAGCCTTCTTTTTTGAAGATGATTTTGGGTGAACGGATCCAGAAAAGATATAACCCCATCAAGGCCAGGGCAGATAATAGCCAGGTGGTGATAAGTTCGCCCTGGCTGGCAATATTGTTATAAATCAGGATAGCAATGAGGCCGACGAAGATAATGCCATCGACGCGATTGCGGCGGAGCAGGGGGATAGCCAGCAAAACGGGGCCATTGCGACGCGGCATGATGAACTGATCGTAAATCGCAAACGCGAGCAGAACGAGAATAAACAGGATTAACACCAGGTCCGTGATTGTCATCCATCCTCCAAATAAAAAAGCCGGGGGCAAGCCCCCGGCGCACAGCGTGTAGATTACTGGCCCAGCAGGCCGACAGCGTAGCCCGCGATACCGATGACGAAGAAGCCAACGATGATCCACAGGGCGTTAACTTTCTTGCGCAGCAGCCACATACAGGCGAAGGTCAGCAGCAGCGGCACCAGGCCCGGCATCAGCTGGTCAAGGATAGTCTGCACGGTGGTCACGCGCGTCTGGCCATCCTGACCGGTGATGGTGGAAACCACCAGCGGGATGTTCACGTGCGTCCACTTGTTAACCAATGCCCCCATGACAAACAGGCCGAGAATTGACGCCCCCTCGGTCAGTTTCTGCAGGAAGCCGCCGCCCATATCTTTAACGATATCGATACCTTTACGGTAACCGTACGCTACGCCGTAATAACGGGTCAGCAGACGCACCGCGTTAAACAGGATAAAGAACAGCAGAGGCCCGAGCAGACTGCCGCTCATGGCGATACCTGCGCCCAGCGCGGCGAACACCGGACGAACGGTACCCCAGAAGATAGGGTCGCCCACGCCGGCCAGCGGGCCCATCAGACCAACTTTGATACCGTTGATAGCACCATCGTCGATCTCTGCGCCGTTAGCACGCTGCTCTTCCATCGCCAGCGTTACGCCGAGAACCGGCGCCGCAACGTAGGGATGGGTGTTAAAGAACTCAAGGTGACGCTTAATCGCCTGTTTACGCGCATCGTTGTTCTCCGGATACAGGCGACGAATAGCCGGCACCATGGAGAAGCAGAAGCCCAGCGCCTGCATACGTTCGAAGTTCCATGAACCCTGGAACAGGTTAGAACGAATGAACACGCCACGAATATCACTCTGAGTCAGTTTTTTCTCGGTGGTATTTTTAGTCATATCAACCATTTCGCTCACCTGTTAGTCCAGTTCGTTGTCGAGATCGTTATTACCAGCAGCCTGCACAGGCGCACCCGCTACGCGGTTGTATTTCGGGCTCAGCTGGATGTAGAGCACCGCCATCACGGTACCAATTACACCCAGAGCAACCAGGTTGAAATCGGTGAACGCGGCGGTCACAAAGCCCAGGTAGAAGAACGGCATCAGGTAGCCTGCGCGCATCATGTTGATGACCATCGCGTAACCGACGACCACGATCATGCCGCCCGCGATGTTCAGACCGCCGGTAACCACTTCTGGAATGGCGTTCAGCATACCCTGTACTTCGCTGGTGCCGACGGAAATCGCCACGATAACGGCAGGGATAGCGATACGCATGGCCTGCAGGAACAGCGATGAAACGTGCAGCCAGGATATGGCCGTCAGGTTTCCATTCTCCGCGGCCTTATCCGCCGCGTGCTGGAAGGCAACGGTGATGGTACGAACGATAATGGTCAGAACCTGGCCTGCCGCGGCCAGCGGGATTGCCAGCGCGATACCGGCACCGATGCTTTGATGGCCGGCGATAACCAGAACGGTAGAGATGATAGAAGCAAGGGCGGCATCCGGCGCAACGGCCGCACCGATGTTCATCCAGCCCAGGGCGATCATTTCCAGGGTACCACCGATAATAATACCGGTTTTCATATCCCCGAGAACGGCGCCAATCAGCGTACAGGCCACCAGAGGACGGTGGAACTGAAATTCATCAAGTACCGACTCCATACCCGCAATACACGCGACGATGAACACCAGCACAATCTGAAGAAAGGTAATCTCCATTGTACTTCTCCTGTTGATTAAGTCTTAAGTTGAAAATTGCGTTGCGATCCGCGGGGTGACTTATTTCACCTTGGCGATCAGATCCATCATTTTCAGTTTCTGGTCGGTGGAAACTTTGCGGGCCTCCAGTTCGATACCGCGGGCATTCAGCTTTTTGAACGCTTCGATATCTTTCTCATCGACCGAAATGGCGTTGTTCACCTGCGTTTTACCCTGGCGGAAAGCCATGCCGCCGATGTTGACGCTGGTGATTTTCACACCGCCTTCAACCACGCGTTCAACGTCCGTTGGGTTAGTGAACAGCAGCATAATGCGCTCGCCTGCGTATTTGGGGTTGTTATAGACGCGGATCATTTTCGCGACGTCTACAACGTGGGCGGTAACGCCCGGAGGAGCAACCTGAGTCAGCAGCGTTTTACGTACGGTATCCGCCGCAACTTCGTCGCTGACGACGATAATGCGGGAAACGTTGGTTTCTTTAGTCCAGCGAGTGGCGACCTGGCCGTGGATTAAACGGTCATCGATACGCGCAAGCCCGATAACCATGTAGTCGTTTGGACCCATTGGCTTCAATGGCGCAGCCGCTTTCGGTGCAGCCGCCTGAACCGGAGCAGGGGCGGCCTTTTCCACCGGCTTCGCTTTCAGCGCCTTAACGCCCTCGCGACCAGTTTCTACCGCCAGGGCAACCAGCTCATCGAACGACGGGTTGTCGTCACGCGCCATCAGCGTTTCGACCAGCATCGGAATATTAACGCCTGCGATGACTTCATAATGTTCTTTATCGACGACAATGCGGCTGGCCGCGTTAAACGGGCTGCCTCCCCATGTATCGACGAGAAATAACACGCCTTTTGCTGTATCCAGCTTTGCCAACTGAGCGTTGTACTTTTCGATTAACGTTTCTGCGTTTTCGCCAGGGACGAAATCAATCCAGCCAACGTTTTCCTGTTCGCCCAGCAGCATTTCTGCCGTTTTTAACAGCTGTTCTGCAGCCCAACCATGTGTGCCTATTACAATAGCAATCGTCACTTGCTACCTCCTTTATAATCGTGAATGCATCATCTGTTCTGATACATCCTGAATCACTCTTGCGAACAAAATCGATTCAGTAAGGGTGTAAGATATAAAGTAATTACTACAGCGAATTATTTTAGACAGTGAAAAAATAATTAATGTGATGAAGCTCCGCTAATTATGCATCTGTTGGTAATTATTTTGCAGCGCAAAAAATAGTCTTAGCTATTGCAAAGACAGGTAAATTTTTTCCAATTACGCTCTATATTTTGCTATGTTTACGTTCCGTTTAATTACTCAGGAGTATAGGGCATAGCCCGCTATATGGACCGTCACCGACGTCTTTTCACCTTCCGGCACGCGTTTGCCGCCGCCACCTGCTACGTCTTTTCACCAGCAACAAGTGTCTCGTCTGTGCATGACACAGCGATGACTACGCCTGTCGTTAACTGGAGCTGCTCATGGAATTCTTAATGGATCCCTCTATTTGGGCCGGTTTGCTGACGCTTGTCGTCCTTGAAATCGTACTGGGTATCGACAACCTGGTGTTTATCGCCATCCTTGCCGACAAGCTGCCGCCAAAGCAGCGGGACAAGGCGCGCCTGATCGGCCTCTCGCTGGCGCTGTTTATGCGCCTGGCTCTGCTGTCGGTTATTTCGTGGATGGTGACCCTAACGAAACCGCTTTTCAGCGTTGCCGATTTCTCGTTTTCCGGACGCGACCTGATCATGCTGCTCGGGGGGATATTCCTGCTCTTTAAGGCGACCACCGAACTGCATGAACGGCTGGAGAACCGCCAGCATGACTCCGGTCATGGTAAAGGCTATGCCAGCTTCTGGGTGGTGGTACTACAAATCGTGGTACTGGACGCCGTGTTCTCGCTGGACGCCGTGATTACCGCGGTCGGGATGGTTAACCACCTGCCGGTGATGATGGCGGCGGTGGTGATCGCGATGGCGGTGATGCTGCTGGCTTCGAAGCCGTTGACTAATTTTGTCAACCAGCATCCGACGGTGGTAGTGCTCTGTCTGAGCTTCCTGCTGATGATCGGTCTGAGCCTGGTGGCTGAAGGTTTTGGTTTCCATATACCGAAAGGTTACCTGTACGCCGCGATTGGCTTCTCGATAACCATCGAGTTCTTTAACCAGATTGCGCGCCGTAACTTTATTCGTCATCAATCGACCCTGCCTCTACGCGCGCGCACTGCCGATGCGATCCTCCGTCTGATGGGCGGGCGTAAGCAAAGCGCCGCGGCGCATGATAGCGATAGCGCGTCGGTCGTGCCGATCCCCGAAGGCGCGTTTGCGGAAGAAGAACGCTATATGATTAACGGCGTGCTGACCCTGGCCCAGCGTTCGTTGCGCAGCATTATGACCCCGCGCGGGGAAATTAGCTGGGTAAACGCCGAGCAAAGCGAAGAGGAAATTCGCCGTCAGCTGCTCTCTTCACCGCACAGCCTGTTCCCGGTCTGCCGCGGCGAGCTGGATGAAATCATCGGTATCGTGCGGGCGAAAGAGATGCTGGTGGCGCTGGAAGCGGGTGACAATGTTGCCGCTCTGGCTTCCGCCTCGCCGGCGATTGTGGTCCCGGAAACGCTGGACCCGATCAATCTGCTGGGCGTGCTGCGCCGCGCCCGCGGTAGCTTTGTCATCGTGACTAACGAGTTTGGCGTCGTACAGGGGCTGGTTACGCCGCTGGACGTACTGGAGGCGATTGCCGGCGAGTTCCCGGACGCTGACGAAACGCCGGAAATTGTCATCGACGGCGACGGTTGGCTGGTGAAAGGTTCAACCGACGTGCATGCGTTGCAGCAGGCGTTGGGGGTAGACGATCTGGTTGATGAGGACGAAGATATTGCCACGGTTGCCGGCCTGGTGATTGCCGTCAACGGCCATATTCCGCGTCCGGGCGACGTGCTTGAGCTATCACCTCTGCAGTTCACGATTGTTGAAGCCAACGACTATCGCGTCGATCTGGTACGCGTCGTCAAGCTGCGACAGTATAACGACGAAGAAGAGTAACGGCTGATGCCCGTCGGCCCTCGGGCCGACGGGCATTTTTAAGCGTTCAGCTCCCGACGCTTTTCCGCCTCCAGCCACTGCGGAAAGTCCTCTACCGGCATCGGCCGGGCGTAGTAAAATCCCTGCAATAAATCGACGCCGTTGCCGCGCAGATACTCTTCCTGATCCCGGGTCTCTACGCCTTCCGCGACCGTCACAATCTTCAGCCGATGGGCGAGAGCAATGATCATGTCGGTCACCGTTGCGTTGACGCTATCAATCCCAATTGCGCTGGTGAAGGATTTATCGATCTTCAATACATCAGGACGCAGCTTTTCCAGCCAGGAAAGGGAGCTGTTGCCGGTGCCGAAATCATCGATAGCCAGCTGCACCCCTTTGAAATGAAGATGCTCGGCCATATGGTGGTCGCCATCCTGAAGTACGTCGCGTTCGGTGAGCTCCACCACCAGCTGCTGTACCGGATGGGCGCTGAACCAGTAGTGATGCAGATCGCGCAGCAGTTCGCCGTTGGCGAAATGGCGGGCGGCGACGTTGATGCTGATGTGAAAATGTTTGTCCTGCGGAAAAAGGGCTAATTTGTGGGCCGTCTGGGAGATGACATAGCGGGTGAGGGGAACGATCAGATTATAACCTTCGGCTATGGGGATAAATACCTCCGGCGAAATAGCGCCTCTGCGTGGATTATTCCACCGCAGCAGTATCTCCACGCCGCAGCACTGACGGGTGCGCAAGTCCTGCAGGGGCTGGCACCAAAGCGTGAACTCGTGGGCGGCAATACCGAGATTAATTTCCCGGGAAAAGCTCATTCTTCCCGCGGTCGCCAGCCAGGCGATGCCGGTCATTAACAGGCTGATTATCAGCGCCAGCGGCAGTTCGGCCGGTAGCTCATTGAGGGCGACCGCTGAGGCGCCCGGCCCGCTGACGTTAATGGTGAAGGGAAACTGCGTCGACGACTGGCGGTAGATGATTTGCTCGCCCGGCAAGGATTCCTGTTTAATCAGCCCGGAACCGCTAATAAAGCTTTTATCGCCAACGCTGAGGCCAATTCCGGTAATTAATGGCGATTTTGCGTTAAAAATTAACTCGCCCAGCAGCTCGATATTGATCACCAGCAGCACGCCGTCGGCGCCGCTAAGCGAAGCGGGATACCACTGGATAAGCACCGGCGTCCCTTTAAGCAGCGATGCGTCGTAGCTGAAGGTGAGCAGGGCGTGATTGGCGGGGAGCGCCGGCTGTAACTGGTGAACCGGAATATTTCGTTGGCCAAAAATACTCGAGCAATAGAGCAGGTCAGACTGGACCAGCGCGATGGAACGTACCGTTTGCAGCGATGCCGCCAGCTTACGTAACGTGAGGTGGACGTCCTGACAGGGATGGTTCACAAGTTGCAGCAGCGTGGCGTGCTGGGCCGCCAGGGGCCGCAGAATATTATCCATCGCGGCCACCATTTTATTGGTGCTGAGCTGGACGCGCTGCTGATTTAAGCTACGCTGCGAAATAAATCGTATCACTAATGTTGTCGTCAGGGTCAGTAGCGCGACCAGCAAGCAAACCAGGATACGTTTCCTGCGGTAGGTTGTGATAACTTTTTGTGCAGTCTGCATGCGCGACGCCCTGTCGGCTAAAAGTGTTAGTGAGAGTAACAGCCGTTATAGAGCAAGTGTAGTGGGCGCAGATAATAATATAGCGTGGAAAAAGAAGAATGCGCCCGGGGGCGCATTCTGTAGGACACGGATTAGTCGCACTGAACTTTAATTGCCAGGCCGCCGCGCGACGTTTCCCGGTATTTGGCGTTCATGTCTTTACCGGTCTCGTACATGGTCTCAATGACTTTATCGAGCGAGACGCGCGGCTCGCTGGTGCGGCGCATGGCCATCCGGCTGGCGTTGATCGCTTTGACGGAGGCAATGGCGTTACGTTCGATGCACGGCACCTGTACCTGGCCGGCCACCGGGTCGCAGGTGAGGCCAAGGTTGTGCTCCATGCCGATTTCCGCCGCCACGCAGACCTGCTCGGGGCTGGCGCCAAGGATTTCCGCCAGGCCCGCAGCGGCCATCGAGCAGGCCACGCCCACTTCGCCCTGACAGCCCACCTCCGCGCCGGAAATGGACGCGTTCATTTTATACAGCGTGCCGATAGCCCCTGACGCCAGGAAGTAACGAATATAGATATCCGGGCTGACGGACTCGATAAAGTGGTCGTAGTAAGCCAGCACCGCCGGTACGATGCCGCAGGCGCCGTTCGTCGGTGCCGTCACCACGCGGCCACCGGCGGCGTTTTCTTCGTTGACCGCCAGCGCGAACATGTTGACCCAGTCCACCACGTTCATCGGATCGTGGGAGAGTTTATCGCTGGCAACCAGCATCCGCCGCAGCGCCGAGGCGCGACGAGGCACGCGCAGCGGGCCGGGCAGAACGCCTTCGGTATTCATTCCGCGATCGATACAGGCGCGCATGGTCTGCCAGATATTGGCAAAATAGTCTTCAATCTCTTTTTTGCTGTGCAGCGCCAGCTCATTCTGCATCACCATGCCGGAGAGCGACATGCCGGTCTCTTTGCAGTAGCCCAGCATTTCCTGAGCGGATTTAAACGGATAGGGTACGGCGAGTTCGCTGGCGCTCTCTTTGCCGAAATGCTCTTCATCGACGATAAAACCGCCGCCGATGGAGTAATAGGTTTTGCTGTAGATTTCTTTCTCGCCAGCCCAGGCATGAATGGTCATGCCGTTTTCATGCAGCGGCAGGTTGTCGCTGCGAAAACGCATGCCGTCATTCTGCGGGAAATCGACTTCATGCTGCCCCTGGGCCAGCAGCAGACGACCGCGCGTTTCAACGTCGCGGATAAATGCCGGTATCGCGTCAATATCGACCGTATCGGGCTGATTGCCCGCCAGTCCCATAATAATGGCGATATCCGTATGGTGGCCTTTGCCGGTTAATGACAGTGAGCCGTAGACGTCAACCGCCACGCGCGTCACTTCATTAAGCAATCCCTTTTCGACCAGGTCATCGACGAACTGTTTACCGGCCTTCATCGGCCCTACAGTATGGGAAGATGAGGGGCCGATCCCCACCTTGAACATGTCGAATATACTAATCACGCTAACACTCCTGACAGGGTTGTCGCGGGTGCGACAACGATGTAATCACTGCGCATAGTGTAAGAGGGAACCGGGTCATCAGCTTATCTATTCACATGAATTAAACTAATGCATAACCCCGGATTTACTAATGCTGAGAACGCCGTCTCAGTTTGAGTATAGCTAAGGACGGGCGCCTATCTGTAGCGCCAGCTCGCGAATAATGCCGGCGGTCATTCCCCAGACAAAATAATGCTGGTACCAGGAGAGCCAGACGCGATGCGAATTGCCGCGGCGATGGATATCCAGCGGATGGTAGCGCCCCAGGCGCAGCGCTTCGGCCAGCGGCATTTCGAAGACCGCGGCCACTTCATCCTGGCTGGCGTGATAGTACAAATTGGGTGGGATAATCCCTACCACCGGAGTAACCTGAAAGCCGGTCACGCTATCGACCGGCGGCAGAACGCCAATCACCTCAACCGACTCCGGCGGGATCGCCACTTCTTCCTGCGCTTCACGCAGCGCGGCGGCGATTAGCGTTGCATCGCTGTTATCTACCGCGCCGCCTGGGAAGGCCACCTGACCCGCATGCTTGCGCATCAGCGGCGAACGCTGGGTCAGCAGCAGCCCCGGCTGCGGGCGGCGAACTATCGGTACCAGCACAGCGGCCTGGCGCTGGTTGAGCGCGTGGCGCGTGGGCTGCGGACGCAGAAGCTGAAAACGTGAGAGGAAATCGTCAAGTTCGAGGGCGCTGTCCGCCATGTTCTAGCTCTCCAGTTGATGCAGGATACGATTAACTTTATCAAAAGTTTCCTGATATTCCGCTGCCTCTTCGCTATCGGCCACAATTCCGCCGCCGGCGGAGCAGTAGAGGTGTCCCTGCCAGGCCGTCAGCGTACGGATAGTGATACTGGTATCCATGTTGCCGCAGAAGCTGAGATAGCCGATGCTGCCGCACCACGCGTTGCGCCGCTGCGGTTCCAGTTCATCGATGATCTCCATCGCTCTGACCTTCGGCGCGCCGGTGATTGAGCCGCCGGGAAAGGCCGCGCGCAGCAGGTCGGCGGCGTGCAGATGAGCGGGCAGCCTGGCGGTGACGGTGCTCACCAGATGATGCACGGCGGGGAAGGGCTCCACCACAAACAGCTCAGGAACGCGAACGCTACCGGGTACCGCAACCCGGCCAATATCGTTACGCATTAAATCGACGATCATCAGATTTTCGGCGCGGTCTTTTGGCGAGTTCGCCAGCTTTTGCGCCTGCAGCGCGTCCTGCTCAGGGTCGGCCAGCCTGGGTAATGTCCCCTTGATGGGGCGGGTCTGAATTTCGCCTTGCCGGAGCTGAATAAAACGCTCGGGCGACAGGCTTAATACGGCCCCTTCATCCAGGCGAATAAAGGCGCTGAACGGCGCGCGATTGGCGCGGTTAAGCTGACGAAAGGCCTGCCACTCATCCCCGCGATAGCTCGCCGTAAACCGCTGCGCCAGGTTGACCTGATAGCAGTCGCCGCTGTGCAGATAAGCCTGAATCTGGCGGAACTTCTCGCCATACTCCTCGCGGCTCATATTAGCGCGCCACGCTGAGGTCAGGGTAAAGGTTGCAGCGACAGGCGCTGTCTGTGCTTCCAGCCACGCCAGGCGCGCCTGCGGATCGTCATAGCTGAATAACGACACCTCCCGGCGATGATGATCGACGATTAACGCCCAGTCATAAATACCTACCGCCATATCCGGCAGTTCGATATCCGCGTCGGCCCGCGCCGGCAGATGTTCAAAACGACGACCCAAATCGTAGCCGAACAGTCCCAGCGCGCCGCCGAGAAACGGCAGATGCGGATGAGGCTGCGGCTGCAGGTTACAGTGCGCCAGCTGCTGATGCACCAGCGTAAGCGGATCGGCGGCGGAGGTTGAGACGGTTTCCCCTTCGCGTAGGGTGGTTAGTTGACCGTGAGTCACCAGCGTGGCGCGCGGCTGGGCGACAATGATGTCAAAACGGTTATGCGCATGTTCGGCAAAACCGGAATGCAGCAGCATCGCCCAGGGCTGGGAACTCAACGGGCTAAAATAGTATTCAGCGGCATCCGGACGCCAGGGCAGGGAAATCATTGCGGGGGACAACATCGTCTTCTTCAATCCTGATCGTTACCGTCCGCTGGTATACGCGCGGACGGCGTGAAATAATTACGCCCCACAATGTAGCAGGAGTCAGTCATGTTTGCAGGTTTACCTTCGCTGAGCCACGAGCAGCAGCAAAAAGCAGTGGAACGAATTCAGGAGCTGATGTCGCAGGGCATGAGCAGCGGCCAGGCGATTGCTTTAGTGGCGGATGAACTGCGCGCCTCGCATACCGGGGATCGGATTGTGGCGCGCTTTGAGGATGAAGACGAGTAAATCCCCCGTTGCGATCAGATGCCGCTTTCCGGGAGCGGAAGGATCGCATCAGGTCGTTTCCCGGGATCGTCGTACAGCGTCACGTGCGTTACGCGATCGCCGCGCCAGAAGGTAATGTGCGTACCGGCTGGCGTATGATGCACATTCACCTCCGTCAGCGGCGCGCGGTTAGCGAAATCCCACAGGCAGACGAAACGCGCCTGCGGCAGGTGATTGCGCATCACCAGATAGCTGAGATCGCGAATCGCCGGGTTATCGGGCGCCAGCCCTTGCCAGAGTTCACCATCGCCGGAAAGCCAGAGCGCAACGGTGTCTTTGTCGCGCGCAAAGTGGCGCGGCTGGCAGCCGTTCAGCGGGGTCATGGTGGCATTGGCCATATGCCGCAGCGGTCCGCTGAGCGAAAAAGGCTGCGGCGTACCGCTCTGGTCCAGCGCCCGCGCCGCCAGGTGCAGTGTCCAGTCAAGCTGCTGGCGATGCGGATTTTCCACGGTAGAGAGATCGATCAGTACCTCTTCAAGCCACAGCAGGCGACGGCGAAAGCGCACGCCTCGCCAGGCCGCCGCGTCCCACTCGACGCGGCTATGGCTGTTGAGCTCCGGCGGCGGCTTTCCCCAGTCAACCTCGCTATCCAGCCACAGAGAGTCGCTATCCATATGCCAGCCTAGCACCTGCGGATTGGCCGGAGGCTGGTTGGTCTGATTGACCGAAAGCGTATTATGGGTGGCGCTGTTTTTGTAATAGTCATAGTGCATTTTCGCACCGTAGCCGGTGGTGCCCATATCCGTGAGCAGCCAGCCGTCGCGATGCCAGAGCATCAGCCCCAGCCTGTCGTAATGGTCGTGCTCGCCGCCCCAGGGGCTGTGCTTAATCAGCAGCGCCTGCTGTGGTCGCCGCCATAACGTCAGGCCGGCGCCGGGCGCAAACAGCGACTGCTGCGGGATCAGCGGCAGGGGCGTTTCCGGCAGGGGGTGTTCGCGCCACAGTAAGGTTTCACGCTCGTCGGGCGTCGTTTCGGTAAACTGCAGCACCGCGGCGTACTGCGGGTCACGCCAGATAAACCAGGCGAACTCGTAAAGATCCCGATGGTTGAGCTTCTCCTGCCCGGCGAGGCAGTCATTAAGCCGCGGGAAGGTACCGTCCGGCAGCAGCAGCGACAGCGGGAACGTCAGCATCGCCTGATACCACGGGCCGTCCAGCAGGCTCCAGCGGGTGCCGCGCGCCAGCTTCTCAAAGGCCAGAAACCCCTGCAGCGCGTAGTAGTGATAGTGAATGGAGCCTTCAAACCATAGCCCCTCCGCCAGCAGGCCATTTTCCAGCTGCCAGCGCAGGCCGTACGGTTGGTTCACGGCAAACTCCAGCAGCGTCTCATCTTCGAGAATGAAACCCAGTACGCCAAGCGCCGCGCTGATTTTAACCTCATGGTTATGGATCTGCGGGCTACGATGGTCGCGCAAAAACGCTGCCGCGCAGCGCAGCAGGTTTTCACTGATGTGCCGCTGCTCGCCGGGCGCCAGGCTGTCGCGAATGAAGTCATAACCCAGCGCCATTTCCAGAATGCAGTTGGCTTCGCACAGCGTCTGGGCGTTCATCTTGCCCGGTCCGTTGTTGGGAATATCGCCGTGGATCTCATAGCCGGGATAGACATCCGCGTAGCCCATCAGCAGCGTGCGAACTTTATCGCGATACGCCGTTTCGCCGGTCAGCCGCCATAACAGGCCAAGCTGCTGACAGGCGCTGGCGTTACGGCCATTCATCTCGCGCCACCATGCGCCATCCCACGGTTCACCGCTAAATATTTCCCCATCGACCGGGCAGGCATGCTGGTGGGGCGTATCCGCCCGCCACGCCAGGCGCACGCCGTGGTGCGGACAAAAGTAGTAGAGATTCCAGCTGGCGATCCCTGACTGCGGAATGCGAACCGCTGCATCTAATACCGGCTGAGCATCCTTCACCAGCCGCTCAAGCAGTCCGCTATTCGCGGCTGCACGTCCGACAATGTCGGGCCAGAGCCCGGAGAATTGTTTCATTAGCGGTTATCCCTGACCTCTGACGATGCGGAAAGCGGGGCGATGAGCGTAGTGATATCGTCGGGGTATTTCGCCCGCAGCCACTGCGCTTTGTCACGGAACAGCGGATCTTCCGGCCAGGCGTGCGCGGCGGTGGCGATATTGCGCAGCGCTTTCTTGTCATCCATTTTATCCAGGTCCTTCCAGGGCCACGGCGTATCGCTGTTAATAAACCCGGCGATGTATTGATAGCCTTTGCGCAGGCTATGGTCGTCGAGGGTGAAGTTCCAGATATCGACGCCCGCCTTCTCGCCGAGCCTTCCCAGGCGGTTGTAGGCTTCAAGGTTAAAATTGCTGTAGTGCCACGGGCGCGTGCGCTCCAGTTCGGCCATCTGGCGGCCTTCAATATCAAATTGTCCCGCAATACGCCGCAGCTGGGTGATGTACAGGCGCTTTTTCGCCTCGTCGATTTTCCCGCTGAACAGGGCGAAGGCGGCGGCCTGCATATCGAAATAGCTGCCGTGATTGTTATGCCAGTTCTCTTCTTCAAAGCCGTTCTGGCTGGTGGTCATCCAGTGATAATAGTCACCAAACCACTGCTTCAATGCGCTAACGTCGTTTTCGCTCAGCGCATCGGAGGATTGCAGCAGGGCGATGGCGTCAACGACGTCAACCAGCGCGCGGCTATCAATAATGCCGATACCGCGTCCGGTATTGATGCCGGGAATGGCCTGGGCATGCTGCAGGTTGGGGGTCATGCGCGTTTTGGGATCGAGGAACCAGGTCTTTAACTGCGCCGCCGCCTTTTGCGCGTAGCGATCGTCGTGAGAGAAGTACCACGCCAGCGCCAGCGTTGACACGTCGTTACTCATCTTCACCAGCCGGTTCTTATCGGTGGCGTCGCTATTGGCGTCAGGGTTGGTTTGCCCATCTTTGCGAATATAAGGAAGCCCGTCTTTGGTATCGGGATTCGGCCACCAGTAAGGCGGAAAGCTGTAGTAGTCGTGCTTATTGCCGCTGGCGGCGACCAGCGTTTTATCCATCACCGAGAACAGCGGATGATTGAGCGCCAGATCGGCTTTTTTTAGCAGCGCCGCTTGCGCCTGAACAAATAGCGGATCTTTCGCGGCGATCTGCTGCCGGCTAAAGGCTAAATCCTTTCCGTCTAGCGTGTACGGCTCGGCGGCATACGAGGCGGCGCTCAGGCCGGAACAAAACAGCGCAATGCCTAACAAACCTCGGCGAGGTATTGAGTTCATCGTGATAACCCTTCTGCAAATATGAGAAAAGATAACAACAGAATTATACCTGACGCGTATTTAAAGAACGCGTGAAACAGGCGGTGTAATTAAAAACAATATATTTAAATATTCGATGGCGAGCAGTGTAAAAGACAAAGTGATTTTTTTTGTGATGTCCTTCAAGTTTAACGTTTTGGATAAATAATGACGCTTTTAATGCAGCGTACATCACGTTTTTTGCCGTTTTTCTCTATTTTTTGAATCTTTTAACAAAATCAGTAAAAATATAACCAATTGATTTTTATGATTATTTATTTTCTGTCACTTTTTTTGTCACTTCCCTGTGTGATCTGTCTCAATTTTCTTGTTTTTGAAACGTAATTTCTTTTTTATACGGTTGTATTGGGAAATACATTTCTATCTAATGAATGGAAATAATTCTTGCGCCAGCTGTATTAACGCCTGAGCGATATTCAAATTCTTTTTAGTGTATTAATTGAGAATTTAATTACCTTTGTGCCCTACAATAAAGGATATGCCATCATGTCTGCCTGTAAATTACGTTCACTGTTACTTCTCACCGCACTCGGGCTCGGCGTTAGTCAAAGTTACGCCGCCACCACTCTCAACGTCTGGATCCGCGCCAGCAATGACTCGAAGAATATCTACAAACAGGAGGCGGAAAAATTTGAAGAAAAAACCGGTATCAAAATCGCGTATTTCAACGCCACCACCGACTTTGAACAGCGGCTGGCGCGCGCCACGGCGGGCAACGCCTTACCCGATTTGATTTTTAACGATGCGGCGTCGCTAGGGCAGTTCATCCAGCTGGGTATTGCCGAAGAAATTGACCCGCAGGCGATCGCGGGCGGCGACCAGCTATTCCAGACGGCATGGAAGAGTACCCGCTATATCGACGGTAAGTATTACGGCGTGCCGACCTCGGCGCAAACTTTCGCGCTCTTCGTGCGTAAAGACTGGCGTGAAAAACTGGGGCTGCCGCAGCCTAAGAGCTGGGATGATATCCAGACGCTGGCGAAAGCCTTCACCACTCAGGATCCCGATGGTAACGGCAAAAATGATACCTACGGCTTTATCGTTCCCGCTTCCACGACGCGCGGCTACGCCAGCTGGTTTATGAGCAGCTTTATCTGGCAGGCGGGTGGTGATTTCGTTAAAGAAGAGAACGGAAAATTCAGCGCTTCGCTCAATACGCCGGAAGTGGCTCAGGCGATGACCTTTATGCGCACCATGATGTGCGACAAAGTCACCCAGCCGGGCGCGATTAACGCCACCACCGCCGACGTTATTCCCTCCTTCCGCTCCGGGCAAAGTGGCATGTTCTTCAGCGGGCCGTACCATATCGCGCTGTTCGATAAAGACCCCGGTAAAGACAACTTCGAAGTGATCCCGGTGGCGGGGCCGAAAGGCGAAGCCACCCTCGCCGAGGGCACCACGGTCTTTATGATGAAGAGCAGCATACAGAAAGAGGCGGCGCGAAAATTTATCGAATTTATGATCTCTGCGGAAGGCCAGGAGATCGGCATGGGTAAAGGCAGCCAGCATATTCCGGTAGTGCGTCTGCCGGTGAATAAGAACGTCGACGTCAAAGCCGTGTATCAGGACGCGCGCTGGGAAACTTTCGCCAGACTTTACAATGAACAGGGACGCTACGTGCCGCAAATTCCCAACTGGACGCCGGTGCGCCAGGTGGTTGCCGACGGTTTTAACCGGATTTTTGCCGACTGCGGCAGCGATATTCCCGGCGAGCTGAAGACGCTCGACGGCAAGGTGAACGCTGAGCTGAAAAAACAAAATGTGCTGGCTAACTGAGGACATAGGTTATGACGCTGCATGAGACGAAGTCCTCGCCGATAAAGCAGGCCGCTTCGCCTGACTCGACCGGATGGCTGAGCGCAAAGCGTAAGCGGGCGCTGATCCCGTGGCTGTTTTTAGCGCCTGCGCTGATTATTTTTAGCTGGTTTAAGTTTATCCCGATGATTCAGGGTCTGGTGATGAGCTTTTACAAGGTTAACTTTAATCAGCCCAACGAGTGGGTGGGGCTCGATAATTTCACCCGCGCTTTTGCCGACGCAGAGCTGCACGCGGCGGTGGTGAATACCCTGCTTTACGTGGTGGTAACGATGTTCGCCGCGGCTATCCTGGCGTTTTTCCTCGCCATGCTGCTGGAAGGCCCGGCGCGCCATCTGCGCTTTATTCGAACCGCCATCTTTTTACCGGCGGTTACCAGCGCGGCGATCGTCGCCGAAATGTGGCGAATTTTGTTTAACCCGACGCCCAACGGCGTGGTTAACCACATCCTCAGCTGGTTTGGCGTCGCCGACCAGGGCTTTCTTGCCAGCTCCGATCAGGCGCTGGGCGTCATCATGCTGCTGCATATCTGGAAAGCGGTGCCCTACAACATGGTGATCTTTATTGCCGGCCTGGCGGGAATCAGCCGCGATTTATACGATGCGGCGAACGTCGACGGCGCCAGCTGGTGGAACCGCCTGCGCTACGTCACGCTGCCCGGCATGATCCCGGCGCTCTCGGTGGTACTGATGCTCTCCTTCATTCGTGGTTTCCGCGTGTTTGCCGAGGTGTACGCCACCACCGGAGGGGGGCCTTCTAACGCCACGGAAATGGTCATGACCCACATCTACAAGCTGGGCTTTGAGCAGTTTGACTATGGCTACGCTTCGGCGGTGTCGTTCCTGCTGTTCACCTTCACGGTTATCTTAACCCTCAGTCATCTGACGCTGAAAAAACGTATCGCCCGTTACTAAGGAGCCGCGATGTTAAGCAAACGTTGGGATACAGCAGGGCGCTGGTGCATCTACGCGCTGCTGCTGATTGTCTTTGTCGGGCCGTTCTGGGGCATCGTCGCCACGGCATTCAGCGGCGCGCCGGTGAAGCCGGGCGAGCTGCTGGCCTGGCCGCATCAGTTCTCGTTGGAAAACTTCATCTTCGCGTGGATGGATATCGGCGTCTGGCAGTATCTGCTGAACTCCATTCTGGTGGTGTTCTTCGGCACCGTTCTGCAGGTGTCGGTCAGCGCGCTGGCGGCGTACGCCCTGGCGCGGAAGAAGTTTCGCGGCGTAGCGCTGGTGAGCCTGGTGATTTTGTCCACCATGATGCTGCCGGAAGAGGTCATCGCCATTCCGCTGTACATGATTATCAACTGGCGGCTGCCGCTGATCGACGCCTCGCTCTACAACAGCTATCTCGGAATGATTTTACCGGTCGTCGGCTGGGCGTTCTCCATCTTTGTCCTGACCGAATTTATGTCAGCGATACCGAAAGAGCTGGAGGAGGCGGCGCGGATTGACGGCGCGAATGAATGGCAGATTTTTTTCCACGTCATTCTGCCGCTGGTAAAACCGGCGCTCGGCACGGTGGTGACCTTCGGCTTTATTATGATTTGGGATCAGTACCTGCTGCCGCTGATTGTGGTCAACCAGGACAGCCTGAATACCATTCCGGTGATCCTCGGCACGCTGCGTACCGATGAAAGCATCACGCCGAACATTTTTATCGCCATTACGCTGCTGGCGATGCTGCCCAGCATCATCGTCTATCTGGGTCTGCAAAAACATTTCAATCGCGGGATTATGTCCGGCGCGGTCAAAGGATAAGGGGTTAACGATGGGATCGGTTGTATTAAATAGCGTGCGCAAATCATACGGGGATGCCCACGTCATTAAAGATGTGTCGCTGACGATTCCGGACGGCGAGTTCTGCGTCCTCGTTGGCCCCAGCGGCTGCGGCAAATCCACGCTGCTGCGCATGATTGCCGGGCTGGAGGAGATCTCCGGCGGCGAAGTGCATATCAACGAGCGTAACGTCACCGAGGTGGAGCCGAAGCTGCGCGACATTGCGATGGTGTTCCAGAGCTATGCGCTCTACCCGCAGATGACGGTGCGTGAAAATATGGGCTTTGCCCTGAAGATGGCTAAGCTGCCGAAAGCGGAAATCAGCCAGAAGGTGAATGAAGCGGCGGCGCTACTGGGGCTGGAGCCGCTGCTGGAGCGCCTGCCCAAAGATCTCTCCGGCGGCCAGCGCCAGCGCGTGGCGATGGGGCGGGCGATCGTGCGTAAGCCGCAGGTGTTCTTGTTCGATGAACCGCTCTCCAACCTTGACGCCAAGCTGCGAACCCAGGTACGCGGTGAGATCCGCGAACTGCATCGTCGGCTGAAAACCACCTCGGTGTACGTCACCCACGATCAGATTGAAGCCATGACCATGGGGCAGATGATTGTGGTGCTGCGCGACGGGCGAATAGAGCAGGCGGGGACCCCGCTGGAACTGTACGACCGGCCGGCGAATCTGTTTGTCGCCGGGTTTATCGGCTCGCCGGAGATTAACCAGCTGCCGGGCGTCGTGGTCTTGAACGGTAGCGCCACCAGCCTGCGTCTGAAAGATGGCTCCCTGTTGGCTTTGCCCGCCGGTTTACGGGTCACCGATGGCCAGCAGGTGGTGTACGCCATTCGCCCCGAACAGGTCAACGTGGTTCATGAAGCGCGGGACGATGCGCTGGCGGCGAAGGTGACGGCGGTGGAGAACACCGGCTCGGATATGCAGCTCTTCTGCGATACCGGCGGCGGGGCGTTTACATCGGTGTTCAAACAGCGTCTGGCCGTAAAAGAGGGCGATAAGATCTGGCTGCAGCCGAAGCTCGCCGGCGTGCACCTGTTCGATGCGCAAAGCGGCCAGCGCATAGCCTGCCGGGAGGGAAATTAAGGTGGCGATGAAGCTGTACACCCTTGACGAAACCTGCCTGGAAAACGCCCGGGCGGGCCTGAAGCAGCCCTTCTCGCCGCTGCAGCTGGCGCTAAGCAAGCTGGTATCGGAGGCGGATATCCTGCGTCGGGAAGCGCCGGAAAGCGTGGTACATAAAAAGCTGCGCCCGGCGAGCGGCGACGCGCACGATTACTACAGCCTGGGGACCTACTGGTGGCCAAACCCGCGGCGGCCCAACGGACTGCCCTATATTCGCCGCGACGGGCATATTAATCCGCAGTGTGAGAACAACGACACGGATACCTCGCGCATTATCCGCATGTGCGAACGGTGCCTGACCCTCGGGCTGGCGTGGTACTTCACCGGTCAGCGCCAGTACGCGCAGGCGGCGGCTGCGCAGATCCGCTGCTGGTTCCTTGATGCGGAAACGCGGATGAACCCGCATCTGAATTATGGCCAGGCGATCCCGGGGATTGTTTCCGGTCGCGGTACCGGGCTTATTGATACCCGCTTAATGTGGATGGTGGTGGACACCATCGGTTTGATTAACGCGGCGAGCGTGCTTGATACCGACGATATCATCGGCCTGCACCAGTGGTTCCGCGACTTTAACCACTGGATGTACTACAGCGACATCGGCCACTCTGAGTACGTCTGGCACAACAACCACGGCACCTGGTACGACGCTCAGCGGACGGTTAACGCGCTATTTTATGGCGATAAAGGGCTGGCGGCGCGGATCATCGAGCAGGGGATCACCCAGCGGATGGCGGCGCAGATTGACCAGGACGGCAGGCAGACGATGGAGCTGGAACGTACCATTCCGTTCCACTACTCGCTGTTTAATCTGGAGGCGCATCTGCTGCTCAACCGCTACGCCGAACACGTTGAGTTCGATCGCTGGAATGCCATCCGCGATGGGCGAGGCGTGAAGCAGGGGATTGATTACCTGGTGCCGTTTATCCGGGAACCGGATCTCTGGCCCTATAGCGACCTGCAGGGAATCGTGTGGGATAGCGCGCTGCGCGTGCTGCTGCAGTCAGTGCGGGGCTATGCAAAACAATCTGCCAGCTATCGTGAAGCGCTGAAATGTGTGCCGCAGGAGACGCTGCAGCTGAAGGAACAGCTGATGTGGTGTCCGGGCTGATAGAACAATACTTCTTGCCTCGCGACGGCGCTGTGCCCGATCGGCCTGGCTGCTATGTAGCCCGGATAAGGCGTTTACGCCGCTATCCGGGGAATGCGCCGGATAGCGGCTTTGGCGCGGCTTCTTCCCGGGCGGCGCTACGCTTGCCCGGGCTACGGGGCCACGCTGTCTTACACGGCGGCGATGATTTTAATCTCGACTTTGTACTTCGGATTCATCAGCTTCGCCTGCACCGTACAGCGCACCGGGGCATGACCGGCGACGACCCACGCATCCCAGGCCTGGTTCATCGCCGCAAAGTCTGCGCCGTCGGCAAGAAAAATCGTCGCATCAAGAATACGCGACTTGCTGCTGCCCTGTTTCTCCAGCACGGCGTCAATCTGCGCCAGGGTATCGGCGGTTTGCGCGCAGGCATCGGCATCAAGGTTGGACGGCACGCCGGTGTAGTACAGCGTCTGGTTGTGAATCACCACATCAGACCAGCGGGCTTCGGCATCAATACGCGTAATGGTCATGTTTATTTCCTCTTTGTTCCGGTTCATTAAGCTGCGGCAAGACTGCCATAATGTTTCACCTGCGTCACTACCCGCACTGGCGAAAACGACTCCACCCTGAAATAATCACTGTCCAAATAACCAGGGGGTAATGTGATCGACGATTTTGCAGCAGACGGCCAGCTGGCCAGCGCGATTGCGGGATTTAAACCACGCGAGCCGCAGCGTCAGATGGCTTTCGCCGTCGCCAGCGCGATTGAAGAAACCCGTCCGCTGGTGGTTGAGGCGGGGACCGGGACCGGGAAAACCTACGCCTACCTGGCGCCTGCGCTCCGCGCCAATAAGAAAGTCATTATCTCCACCGGCTCGAAAGCGCTACAGGATCAGCTCTACAGTCGGGATTTACCCACTGTCGCCAAAGCGCTGAAGTACACCGGTAAGCTGGCCCTGCTGAAAGGGCGTTCGAACTACCTGTGCCTGGAGCGGCTGGAACAGCAGGCGCTCGCCGGCGGCGACCTGCCGGTGCAAACCCTCAGCGATGTCATTCTGCTGCGTTCGTGGTCTAACCAGACCGTTGATGGCGATATCAGCACCTGCGTTAGCGTGGCCGAAGATTCCCAGGCCTGGCCGCTGGTCACCAGTACCAACGATAACTGCCTCGGCAGCGACTGCCCGTTATATAAAGACTGTTTTGTGGTGAAGGCGCGGAAAAAGGCGATGGATGCTGACGTGGTCGTCGTCAACCACCATCTGTTCCTCGCCGATATGGTGGTCAAAGAGAGCGGATTTGCCGAGTTGATTCCCGAAGCGGAAGTGATGATCTTCGACGAAGCGCATCAGCTACCGGACATCGCCAGCCAGTACTTCGGCCAGTCGCTCTCCAGCCGCCAGCTGATGGACCTGGCGAAAGATATCACCATTGCTTATCGCACCGAACTCAAAGACACCCAGCAACTGCAGAAATGCGCCGACCGCCTGGCCCAGAGCGCGCAGGATTTTCGCCTGCAGCTGGGGGAACCCGGCTATCGCGGCAACCTGCGCGAGCTGCTGGCGGATAACAACATTCAGCGCGCGCTGCTGCTGCTTGATGATGCGCTCGAACTCTGTTACGACGTGGCAAAGCTGTCGCTGGGCCGCTCGGCGCTGCTCGACGCCGCCTTTGAGCGGGCCACCGTCTACCGCGGCCGCCTGAAGCGGCTCAAAGAGACCAACCAGCCCGGCTTTAGCTACTGGTATGAGTGCACTTCGCGTAATTTTACTCTGGCGCTGACTCCGCTGACGGTGGCGGATAAGTTTAAAGAGGTGATGGCGCAAAAATCGGGGAGCTGGATTTTTACCTCGGCGACGCTCTCGGTCAATGACGATTTGCACCACTTTACCGAACGCCTGGGAATTGGCGAAGCGCAAACCCTGCTGCTGCCCAGCCCCTTTGATTATGCCCATCAGGCGCTGCTGTGCGTACCGCGCAATTTACCTTTGCCGAACCAGCCCGGCGCGGCGCGCCATCTGGCGGCGATGCTCAAACCGCTGATTGAGGCCAACGACGGGCGCTGCTTTATGCTCTGCACCTCGCACGCCATGATGCGCGATCTGGCGGAACAGTTCCGCGCCACCATGACGCTGCCGGTGCTCCTGCAGGGAGAAACCAGCAAAGGTCAGCTTTTGCAGCAGTTCGTCAGCGCCGGAAATGCGCTGCTGGTGGCGACCAGCAGCTTCTGGGAAGGGGTGGACGTGCGCGGCGATGCGCTTTCGCTGGTGATTATCGACAAACTGCCGTTCACCTCGCCGGACGATCCGCTACTCAAAGCGCGGATGGAAGATTGTCGCCTGCGCGGCGGCGATCCTTTTGACGAGGTCCAGCTACCGGACGCGGTGATTACCCTTAAACAGGGGGTGGGGCGTCTGATTCGCGACATCGACGATCGCGGGGTACTGGTTATCTGCGACAACCGTCTGGTGATGCGTCCCTACGGCGCGGTCTTCCTCGCGAGCCTTCCGCCTGCGCCGCGCACGCGCGATATCCGCCGGGCGGTGCGTTTTCTTGCGGTGCCGCCGGCGAGGTAATCCGGCGCAAAATGTGGTAAGCTGCGCGCCATTTTGTCAATCTGCTAGAGCGAGAGCGCGACAACCCATGCGAATTTTAGCTATCGATACCGCCACGGAGGCCTGCTCCGCGGCGCTGTGGAATGATGGCACCCTCAGTGCTCATTTTGAAATCTGCCCCCGTGAACATACCCAACGTATCCTGCCCCTGGTGCAGGATGTCCTCAATGAAAGCGGAACGCTATTGACCGAGCTTGATGCGCTGGCCTTTGGCCGCGGGCCGGGGAGCTTCACCGGCGTGCGTATCGGTATCGGTATCGCGCAGGGGCTGGCGCTGGGGGCCGGGCTGCCGATGATCGGCGTATCTACGCTGGCGACCATGGCGCAGGGCGCGTGGCGGAAAAACGGCGCCACCCGCGTGCTGGCGGCCATCGACGCCAGAATGGGCGAAGTCTACTGGGCGGAATATCAGCGCGATGAGCAGGGCGTCTGGCACGGCGAAGAGAGCGAGGCGGTGCTGAAGCCGGAAGCGGTTCGCGAGCGGCTTCAGCGGCTGGAAGGCGAGTGGGCCACCGTGGGCACCGGCTGGCAGGCGTGGCCGGATATGGCTCGCGACTGCGGTTTAACGCTCGTCGATGGCGACATTCAGCTGCCTGAAGCGCAGGATATGCTGCCGCTGGCCTGCCACCTGTTTACGGCGGGAAAAACCGTGGCCGTCGAACACGCTGAGCCAGTTTATTTACGTAATGAAGTGGCGTGGAAGAAACTTCCTGGCCGCGAGTGAATCTCAGTAACTATATGTCTGAGAAGAAGGAAGGAGTCGCGTCATGGCGGGTCAAAAAAGGGTAGTGCGTTGGTTAGTCGCGGCAGCAGTCGTTGCTGCGCTGAGCGGGTGCGCTTCGGTGCCGGATGCCATTAAGGGCACCACCCCGACGCCGCAGCAGGATTTAGTCCGCGTGATGAACGCGCCGCAGCTGTATGTCGGTCAGGAAGCGCGTTTTGGCGGTAAGGTCGTCAGCGTGCAGAATCAGCAGGGTAAAACTCGCCTGGAAATTGCCACCGTTCAGCTTGACGACGCCGCGCGTCCGGAGCTGGGCGAAGCGTCGCGCGGGCGTATTTTTGCCGACGTGAACGGCTTTATCGACCCGGTGGATTTTCGCGGACAGCTGGTTACCGTGGTTGGCCCGATCGTCGGCGTCGTCGACGGTAAAGTGGGCAATACGCCGTATAAATTCATGCTGATGAACGCCACTGGCTACAAACGCTGGAACGTAGTCCAGCAGGTGGTCATGCCGCCGCAGCCGATGATGGACCCGTGGATGTTCGGCCCGCGTCCGTGGGGCTACGGGTACGGCGGCTGGGGCTGGTATAACCCCGGTCCTGCCGAAGTCAGAAACGTTGTAACCGAATGATTTTGTAGTCTTTGTAAGCAAAAAGAAACAGCGGCTGGTCCGCTGTTTCTTCGTTTTCAGTCAAATAAGAAAAATAAATAGTGACGCGCTTCGCAACCTGTACAACGGCTAATTAATAAACTGGTACGCTGAGTTAATATAATGTTAACAAAATGTTTGTTGATCAGGGGCTGTGATGACGACGAATAACTATTTCAGAGGTGATGCAGTGAAAAAGGTTTGGCTAAACCGTTATCCCGCGGACGTTCCTGCGGAGATAAACCCTGACCGCTATCAATCCCTGGTTGAACTGTTTGAACACGCCGTCCGCCGCTATGCCGATCAGCCGGCCTTTATCAATATGGGCGAGGTGATGACCTACCGTAAGCTGGAGGAGCGCAGTCGGGCGTTCGCCGCTTATCTACAGGAAGGGTTAGGCCTGCAAAAAGGCGACCGCGTCGCCCTGATGATGCCTAACCTGCTGCAGTATCCGGTGGCGCTGTTTGGTATTCTGCGCGCCGGCATGATCGTGGTGAACGTTAATCCGCTTTACACCCCGCGCGAACTGGAGCACCAGCTCAACGACAGCGGCGCCGCCGCCATTGTGATCGTTTCCAACTTCGCGCATACCCTGGAAAAGGTGGTTGATAAAACCCAGGTCAAGCACGTGATCTTAACCCGCATGGGCGATCAGCTTTCCACGGCGAAAGGGACGCTGGTTAACTTTGTGGTGAAGTACATCAAACGGCTGGTGCCAAAATATCATCTGCCGGACGCCATCTCGTTTCGCAGCGCGCTGCAGCATGGCTACCGTATGCAGTACATTAAGCCGGAAATCGTCTCTCAGGATCTCGCTTTTCTCCAGTACACCGGCGGGACCACCGGCGTGGCGAAGGGGGCGATGCTGACTCATCGTAATATGCTGGCGAACCTTGAGCAGGTCAACGGCACCTACGGGCCGCTGCTGCACCGCGGTAAAGAGCTGGTTGTTACCGCGCTACCGCTGTACCACATTTTTGCCCTGACCATGAACTGTCTGCTGTTTATAGAGCTGGGCGGGCAGAACCTGCTGATCACCAATCCGCGCGATATTCCAGGCCTGGTCAAAGAGCTGGCGAAATATCCCTTCACCGCGATGACCGGGGTCAACACCCTGTTTAACGCGCTGCTCAATAACAAAGAGTTTCAGCAGCTCGATTTCTCTTCACTGCATCTCTCCGCCGGCGGCGGAATGCCGGTACAGCAGGTGGTGGCGGAGCGCTGGGTTAAGCTGACCGGGCAGTATCTGCTGGAAGGCTATGGCCTGACGGAGTGCGCGCCGCTGGTGAGCGTCAATCCGCACGATATCGATTATCACAGCGGCAGTATCGGCCTGCCGGTGCCCTCCACCGAAGCGAAGCTGGTGGGTGATGACGATAATGAAGTCGCGCCGGGAGAACCGGGAGAGCTGTGCGTGAAAGGGCCGCAGGTGATGCTGGGCTACTGGCAGCGTCCGGACGCGACCGCTGAAATTATCAAAGACGGCTGGCTGCATACCGGCGATATCGCGGTGATGGATGAAGAGGGCTTCCTGCGTATCGTCGATCGCAAAAAAGATATGATTCTTGTCTCGGGCTTCAACGTCTATCCGAATGAAATCGAAGATGTGGTGATGCAGCACGCCGGGGTTCAGGAAGTGGCCGCGGTCGGCGTGCCGTCCGGCAGCAGCGGTGAAGCGGTGAAGATTTTCGTGGTCAAGAAAGATCCGGCGCTGACGGAAGAGATGCTGATCGCTTTCTGCCGTCGCCAGCTAACCGGCTACAAGGTGCCGAAGCTGGTGGAGTTTCGCGATGAGCTGCCGAAATCCAACGTCGGGAAAATTTTACGTCGAGAACTGCGTGACGAAGCCCGTGCTAAAGTAGACAATAAAGCCTGAGCTAAGAGTGAATCGCCAGACGCCGGCTAAGCCGGCGTTTTTTATGGGCGCAAGTTAAGAGAGTATGATTTGAACTATCAGATGATCACCACCAACGATGGCCTTCGCGCCGTCTGCGACGCGGCAAGCGCGGTTTCCGCCATCGCGCTGGATACGGAATTTGTCCGTACTCGTACCTACTACCCGCAGCTCGGTCTGCTCCAGCTGTTCGACGGCAGCCAGGTTTCGCTGATTGACCCGCTGGTCATCACCGACTGGGAACCGATGCGTGAACTGCTGCTGAATAAAGATGTGACCAAATTTCTGCACGCCGGCAGTGAAGATCTGGAAGTATTCCTCAATGCTTTTCATTTGATGCCGCAGCCGCTGATCGACACGCAAATTCTCGCCGCTTTTTGCGGCCGCCCGATGTCGTGGGGCTTTGCGTCGATGGTGGAAGAGTTTACCGGCGTGGCGCTGGACAAGAGCGAGTCCCGCACCGACTGGCTGGCGCGCCCGCTGACCGAACGCCAGTGCATTTATGCTGCCGCCGACGTCTGGTACCTGCTGCCGATTGCCGGAAAGCTGATGGCTGAAACCGACAGCGCAGGCTGGCTCTCCGCCGCCCTGGATGAATGTCAGCTGATGCAGCAGCGGCGTCAGGAGATTCAGGATCCCGCCGAGGCGTGGCGCGATATCGGTAATGCCTGGCAGCTGCGTACTCGTCAGCTGGGCTGCCTGCAGCTGCTGGCGGAGTGGCGTCTGCGCAAAGCGCGCGAGCGCGATCTGGCCGTCAACTTTGTGATCCGGGAAGAGCATTTGTGGAACGTGGCGCGCTATATGCCCACCAGCCTCGGGGAGCTTGACAGCCTCGGACTCTCGGGCAGCGAAATTCGTTTCCACGGCAAGACGCTGATCGGCCTCGTCGAGAAAGCGCAGGCGCTGCCGGAAGAGGCGCTGCCAGAGCCGCTGCAGAACCTGATCGACATGCCGGGCTACCGCAAGCTGTTTAAGGATATCAAAGCGCTTGTGCAGACCGTGAGCGCCGAGAAGGGCGTCAGCGCGGAGCTGCTGGCCTCAAGAAGACAGATTAACCAGCTGCTGAACTGGCACTGGGGGCTTAAAAACGGCAACGGGCAGCCTGAACTGGTTTCCGGCTGGCGCGGAGAATTGATGGCCGATCGCCTGAATGCGCTATTGAGCGACTACCCGCGCTAGCGCCGAACGGCATAGAGAAAAACCGGCTTCGCGCAGCGTTGCCGGTTTTTTTATACCTTCAGGCTCAGGACTTCGACTCTTCAGTTTCCGGCAGGGTCACGTTCAGCTCCAGAATCGAAATATCACCGTCCCTCTGCTCCAGCTGTACGCTGACCATTTCCGGGTCGATTTGCACATACTTGCAAATCACTTCGAGAATGTCTTTGCGCAGCTGCGGAAGATAGTGCGGTTCAGCGTCGCCGCGGCGGCGCTCCGCGACGATAATTTGCAGGCGCTCTTTCGCAATGTTGGCCGTGTTCTTTTTCCGCGAGAGAAAAAAGTCGAGTAATGCCATAATTTATCCTCCGAACAGGCGTTTGAGGAAACCTTTCTTCTCTTCTTCTACGAAGCGGAAAGGGCGTTCTTCTCCGAGCAGACGTTCAACGGTATCGGCATAGGCTTTACCCGCATCCGAGGCGTCATCCAGAATAACCGGTTCGCCCTGGTTAGACGCGCGCAGCACGGACTGATCTTCCGGAATCACGCCCACCAGATTGATGCGCAGAATTTCCAGCACGTCTTCCATGCTCAGCATGTCACCTTTGTTCACGCGGCCTGGGTTATAGCGCGTCAGCAGCAGATGCTCTTTAATCGGATCTTCGCCCCTTTCCGCGCGGCGGGATTTGGAGGCCAGGATGCCAAGGATACGGTCGGAGTCGCGAACGGAGGAGACTTCCGGGTTGGTGGTGATGATGGCTTCATCAGCGAAGTACAGCGCCATCAGCGCACCGGTTTCGATGCCTGCAGGGGAGTCACAGACGATAAAATCAAAATCCATTTTTTTCAGTTCTTCGAGAACTTTGTCTACGCCTTCGCGGGTCAGGGCGTCTTTGTCACGCGTCTGGGAGGCCGGAAGGATGTAGAGGTTTTCCGTGCGCTTGTCTTTAATCAGCGCCTGGTTCAACGTGGCATCGCCCTGGATGACGTTGACGAAGTCATAAACGACCCGGCGTTCACAGCCCATGATCAGATCGAGGTTACGCAGGCCGATGTCGAAGTCGATAACGACCGTTTTCTTTCCCTTCTGGGCCAAACCAGTAGCGATGGCCGCGCTGGAGGTGGTCTTGCCAACGCCTCCTTTACCCGAAGTCACAACAATAATGCGTGCCATAGAAATTCCTTGTTAAAAAGGGATTAATTCAACGATTGAATCGTCAAAGCGCTGTCGTCTAAACGTAGACGGGCCGCTTTGCCATAAAATTCGGCCGGAATGTTATCACTCAGCCAGTATTCCCCGGCGATGGAAACCAGTTCCGCCGAGAGGTTGCTGCAAAATATTTGGGCGTCTCTGTCGCCGCCGGCGCCGGCAAGCGCACGTCCCCGCATCATGCCATATACATGGATATTACCATCGGCAATAAGTTCAGCCCCGGCACTCACATGGTTTGTAACAATTAGATCACAGTGTGGCGCATAAATACGCTGACCGGAACGTACCGGCTGATCGATCAAGCGCGTTTTTGTGATCTGATTAACAGCTGGCGGCGGGGCAACGGGTTCTGGCGCGGCCTGACGGGTAATTTTTTCTTTCCCTTCGGTTAATAAAGGGATCCCGGCGCGGTCAATTTCGGTTTTCAGCCGAGGAAGTTTACATCCGCTTACGCCCATAATACGCAGGCCGGTAGCCGCGATAGCCTCATGAAGAGGGCGCCAGTCGACGTCATCTTCAATGCTGCTGATATTCACCACCACGGGGGCATGACGTAAAAAGGCGGGAGCCTGGGCGATTTTGTCTTCTAACGCCTGACGAATAACCTCGGGATTTGCATCGTGCAAATGAATCACAGATAAGGTGAAGCTACTGCCCTTAAGTTCGATTGGCGTATTTGACATCCTGGCCTTACTCAATTTGCTGTTTATCACTCGCTGAAGTGCGGTGATATTCCGAAGACTAAAAGGCATGTTATAGTCACTCATATATAGAGGCAAGTGACCACAGGTCTAATTCCGAGTAAAACTATGTTTTGTGTGATCTATCGAAGTACTAAACGTGAGCAAACCTATTTATATGTCGAAAAAAAGGACGATTTCTCCCGCGTTCCTGACGAATTAATGTATAGCTTCGGTACGCCCAAACTGGCAATGATTTTACCGCTCGATGGGCGAAAAAAACTCATCCACGCCGATTTGGATAAAGTGAAACAGGCGCTGGCCGATCAGGGCTATTACCTTCAGCTCCCTCCTCCGTCTGAAAATTTACTCAAGAAACACCTGGCGGAACAGGGGAATAAATCTGATTAACCCACAGAGGGAAAACAATGTACCAACATCATAACTGGCAGGGTGCGCTACTGGATTATCCGGTAAGCAAAGTGGTGTGCGTGGGCAGCAACTACGCAAAACACATCAAGGAGATGGGCAGTGCGACGCCGGAAGAGCCGGTGCTGTTTATTAAACCTGAGACGGCGCTATGCGACATCCGCCAGCCGTTGGTGCTTCCTGAGGGGCTGGGGTCGGTGCACCACGAGGTTGAGCTGGCGGTGCTGATTGGCGGCACGCTGCGTCAGGCGACGGACGAACATGTGCTCAAAGCCATCGCCGGCTATGGCGTGGCGCTGGACCTCACTCTGCGCGATCTGCAGGGCAAAATGAAAAAAGCCGGGCAGCCGTGGGAAAAGGCGAAAGGCTTTGATAACTCCTGCCCGATTTCGGGGTTTATTCCCGCCGGCGAATTTCACGGCGACGCGCAGAATACGCCGCTGAGCCTGAAGGTAAACGGCGAGGTGCGCCAGCAGGGCACGACGGCCGACATGATTCATAAAATTGTGCCGCTGATCGCCTATATGTCGCGCTTCTTCACCCTGAAAGCCGGTGATGTGGTGCTGACCGGCACCCCGGAAGGCGTGGGGCCGCTCGCCAGCGGCGACGAGCTGGAAGTCGGTTTTAACGGGTTTTCGCTGACCACCCGCGTGCTGTAACGACCGCTTGCCGCCTTCTCCGGGCGGCAAAACTTGCATCGGCGTGCCAGACTGGTTATAAGGTGCACCCTGAACTGCAATGACGGACATCCCAATGAGCGAACAACCTTTCTGGCAACACAAAACACTGGATGAAATGAGCGATGCGGAGTGGGAATCACTTTGCGACGGCTGCGGACAGTGCTGCCTGCATAAGCTGATGGATGAGGATACCGACGAAATCTACTTCACCAACGTCGCCTGCCGTCAGCTTAATATCAAAACCTGCCAGTGCCGTAACTATGAGCGCCGTTTCGAATATGAACCGGACTGCATTAAGCTCACCCGCGACAACCTGCCTACGTTTGAATGGCTGCCGCCGACCTGCGCCTATCGTCTGCTGGCGGAAGGTCAACCGCTGCCGCACTGGCACCCGCTGTTAACCGGTTCGAAGGCGGCGATGCATGGCGAACGCATCTCCGTTCGCCATATTGCAGTGAAAGAATCCACGGTGGTTGACTGGCAGGACCATATCCTGAACAAACCAGACTGGGCGCAGTAGGCGCTCAGTTAGCCTTTCTTCGCGTGGAATAGCCCGCTTTCACCGTCGGCGTCATCTGCAACCCAAAAGTTAATATTGAACTGCGCGTCGTCGCTAAGTTCAATGCGGTGCCAGTACTGCGGCGGGCTGGTCGCGAACTGTCCGGCGTTGATAACGACCTTTGCTTCAGGCTCTGTCGCCTGTTCGTCGGCGAAACCATAATAGGTTACCGTACCTTCCATCACGCAAAGCTGGCCGAAAACACCCGCAGCGGTGTTGTGGTGCGTCAGCAGAGCGGCAGGGACGTTCTGTTTGGTAAAGAATGGGGTGGAGCGTTTTACCTTCCAGCTAGCGGGAATACGCAAATGAGACATCATGTGCTCCTTAGTTAACATCGATAAGTTGCATTTAATATGCAACTTTATGTGACCGACGTCAACGTGCAGGCAAAAAAAACGCTCCCGGAGGAGCGCTTTATCAGCAATCGTTCTTAGCGGCCAAACAGATCGCGCTTTTTAGGTTTAAACGGCTGTGCGATAAGCACCAGCGCGCCGACAACCAGATAGGCGGCGAAGATCCCGACCAGCCACTGCGGCATTTCCAGCGTCAGGAATTCCCACTGGCGTACGGAGCAGTCACCGGTGGCGACAAATACCTGAGGCAGCCATTTATCCAGCGGCAGCCACGTGGGGAAACGAGCGGCGAAATCGCAGGTCTGGAAGGGGGAAGGGTGAAGCTGAATCATGGTGTGTTCCCATGCCAGCTGCAGCCCGCGCAGGGCGCTGTAGAGCCAGATAATAATCGCCACATAGCGCAGAGGCGATTTTGGCGCGATGGCGCCGACAATACCGGCACCCATAATGCCAAAAAGCGCGCAGCGTTCGTAAATACAGAGTACGCAGGGTTGCAGCAGCATGACGTGCTGGAACCACAAAGCAACCAATTCAAGAACAAACGCGGTAAGCGCCATCAGGAGCCAGGCACCGCGTCCCCTTGAGCACTGGTTTAAATATCGCAACATAATCATTTCCCTGGAACATGCTAAATCATGGCAGTGTAAACGAAAACCGAAGCGACGCCAGCAGCTAGTCTGAAAATATTACGTAAGCGAATATGGAATACCCGGATTTTTGATCCGGGTATTGCTTTTTTATTTCAGCAGCTGAGGCGTCACCAGCCAACCCTGCTCCAGCATCCACTGGGTCGCCGGCATCAAGGTAAACTCGACGCACGCCAGGCCCACCAGGGTCAGGACGAGAGTATACGGCAGCGCCATCCACACCATACGGCCATAGGAGAGGCGAATCAGCGGGGCCAGCGCGGAGGTGAGCAGGAACAGAAACGCGGCCTGACCGTTCGGCGTGGCGACGGATGGCAGGTTAGTACCGGTATTAATGGCCACCGCCAGCAGCTCAAACTGCGGCAGGCCGATCGTCCCATGCTCCAGGGCCGTCTTCACTTCGTTGATGTACACGGTGCCGACGAAGACGTTATCCGAAATCGACGATAGCAGGCCGTTAAACAGATAGAACAGCGATAGCTGGGCGTGCGGCGAGGCCTGGAGAACAAATTCGATCACCGGGGCAAACAGGTGCTGATCGATGATCACCGCCACGACGGCAAAAAAGACCGTCAGCAGCGCGGTAAACGGCAGCGCTTCGGTAAACGCTTTGCCGATGGCGTGTTCGTCGGTGACGCCGGAAAAAGTCGTTGCCAGAATGATGACCGACAGGCCAATCAGGCCGACTTCCGCCAGATGCAGCGCCAGCGCAACGATCAGCCAGACGCCAATAACCCCCTGGGCGATAAGACGCAGGCGATCCTGACGGCTGCGGCTCTGACGGCTACGATCGTCGAAATCCTGTAGCACTTTGCGCACCGTAGGCGGCAGCGGTTCGCCGTAGCCAAACAGGCGGAATTTCTCCAGCAGCAGGCAGGTGAGCAGGCCGCATACCAGCACCGGTAAGCTTACCGGCAGCATGCGTATGAAGAATTCACCGAAGTGCCAGCCCGCGGCTTTGGCAATAATCAGGTTCTGCGGTTCGCCGACCATCGTCATTACGCCGCCGAGCGCGGTGCCGACCCCGGCGTGCATCATCAGGCTGCGCAAGAAGCCGCGAAACTGCTCCAGAACATCGCGATAGTGCTGCTCGATATGGCTGTCGTCGAGCATGTTGTCATCGTCCGGCCGCGCCGAAGCGGCTTTGTGATAAATACCGTAGAAGCCAACGGCTACGCTGATCACGACGGCGACAACGGTCAACGCGTCGAGGAAGGCGGAGAGGAAAGCGGACGCGACGCAAAACGCCAGCGACAGCAGCATCTTGCTGCGAATGCCGAGCAGCAAACGGGTGAAGATGAACAGCAGCAGCTGCTTCATGAAGTAGATACCCGCCACCATAAACATCAGCAGCAGCAGGACTTCAAGATTACTGGCCACTTCTTCGCGAATATGCCCGGGCGTGGTCATACCGATAAATACCGCTTCAATAGCCAGCAGGCCGCCCGGCAGCAGCGGATAACATTTAAGCGCCATCGCCAGGGTGAAGATAAATTCGATAACCAGCAGCCATCCGGCAATAAACGGATGAAGATAAAAGACCAGCGGATTAACGATCAGGAAAATGATGAGAGTGAGTTTGTACCAGTCCGGGGACTGACCAAGAAAGTTGCGCCACAGGGCGCGGCCATACGACATTTCCACGACAGACATCCTTTCTCCGTCAAATTCTGAAACATGATTTTATGCGTAACTATACGCAAGATTACCAGTTGCGCAAAACGAGACGCAACTTTCTTCGCATCACGTTCTTTAGCCACAGAAAGTGTGAAATGAAAAGTTGAAAATGAAACGGCGATCCCTTTTTAATTACTTTCTGGCGCTATCTGCCTTATGGCCGCTCTGGTATGATGAGTCGAATAGCAACGCTGTGTAATGGAAATCTTATTATGGTCATTAAGGCGCAAAGCCCTGCGGGTTTCGCTGAAGAGTACATCATTGAAAGTATCTGGAATAACCGCTTCCCTCCTGGTTCAATTCTTCCCGCTGAACGTGAACTTTCTGAACTGATTGGTGTTACCCGTACAACCTTACGTGAAGTGTTGCAGCGTCTGGCCCGCGATGGCTGGTTAACCATTCAGCACGGTAAGCCTACCAAAGTGAACAACTTCTGGGAAACGTCAGGTCTGAATATTCTCGAAACCCTCGCGCGTCTCGATCACGACAGCGTTCCGCAGCTGATTGATAATCTGCTGTCCGTGCGTACCAATATTTCGACTATTTTTATCCGCACCGCTTTCCGTCAGCACCCGGATAAGGCGCTGGAGGTTCTGGCGAGCGCGCGTGAAATTGAAGACCACGCCGATGCGTTTGCCGAGCTGGATTATAATATCTTCCGCGGTCTGGCCTTTGCTTCAGGTAACCCCATCTACGGCCTGATCCTCAACGGGATGAAAGGTCTGTACACCCGCATAGGTCGTCACTATTTTGCCAACCCGGAAGCGCGTAGCCTGGCGCTCGGCTTCTATCATCAGCTGGCGAAAGTATGTGAAGAAGGGCTTCATGAACAGGTTTATGAAATCGTTCGCCGCTACGGGCATGACAGCGGGGAGATTTGGCATCGTATGCAGAAGAATTTGCCGGGTGACCTGGCGATTAATATGCGCTAGGCCCCGCCCACGAATAAACAACGCCCGGTGCTGTCACCGGGCGTTTTGCTGTTTACGCGCTACAGCGGATTGGGCCGCGGCGGCGTACGTTCCAGCAGCTCAACGCTACCATCGGCGTTTTGCTGCTCCAGAAGAACGTCAAATCCCCACAGGCGGTGGACGTGCTTCAGCACCTCGCGGCGGCCTTTATCCAGCGGCACGCGGTTGTGCGGCACGTAGCGCAGGGTGAGCGAACGGTCGCCGCGCAGATCCACATTCCATACCTGAATGTTCGGCTCGAGGTTGCTCAGGTTGTACTGCGCTGAAAGCTTCGAACGAATCTCACGATATCCCTCTTCATTATGAATGGCGGATATTTCCAGATAGTTGTTGTGATCGTCATCGAGCACGGTAAAGAAGCGGAAATCGCGCATGATTTTCGGCGACAGGAACTGGCTGATAAAGCTTTCATCCTTGAAATCGCGCATGGCGAAGTGCAGGGTTTCGAGCCAGTCGGATCCGGCAATATCCGGGAACCAGTACCTGTCCTCTTCCGTCGGCGACTGACAAATACGTTTGATATCCTGGAACATGGCGAAACCCAGCGCATAGGGGTTAATGCCGCTATACCACTGGCTGTTATAGGGCGGCTGGAACACCACGTTGGTGTGGCTGTGCAGAAACTCCAGCATAAAGCGCTCGGTGACTTTTCCTTCATCATAAAGATGATTCAGGATGGTGTAGTGCCAGAAGGTCGCCCAGCCTTCGTTCATCACCTGAGTCTGCTTCTGTGGATAAAAATACTGGCTGACCTTACGCACGATACGCAGGATCTCACGCTGCCATGGCTCCAGCAGGGGCGCGTTTTTCTCCATAAAGTAGAGCAGGTTTTCCTGCGGCTCAGAGGGATAGCGGCGCGCCGCTTCAATGGTCTTTTCCTCTTCGCGCTTCGGCAGGGTGCGCCACAGCATATTCACCTGGCTTTGCAGATACTCTTCCCGGCTTTTTTGCCGCGCTTTTTCCTCCTGCAGCGAGATTTTCTGCGGGCGTTTATAGCGGTCAACGCCGTAGTTCATCAAGGCGTGGCAGGAGTCGAGCAGCTTCTCGACTTCATCAACGCCGTAGCGCTCTTCACATTCGGTGATGTATTTACGCGCGAAGATGAGATAGTCGATGATGGAGCTGGCGTCGGTCCAGCTGCGAAAGAGGTAGTTATTTTTGAAAAACGAGTTGTGCCCGTAGCAGGCGTGCGCCATCACCAGCGCCTGCATGGTGATGGTGTTCTCTTCCATCAAATAGGCGATACAGGGGTTGGAGTTAATGACGATTTCATAGGCCAGCCCCTGTTGCCCGTGCTTATAGGCCTGTTCGGTCTCAATGAATTTTTTACCAAACGACCAGTGCGGATAGTTAATCGGCATCCCGACGCTGGAGTAGGCATCCATCATCTGTTCGGAAGTAATGACTTCGATTTGGTGCGGATAGGTGTCAAGACGATACAGCTTCGCCACCCGATCGACTTCTGCCAGATAGGTCTCCAGCAGCTCAAAAGTCCAGTCGGGTCCATCGCTTAAACGGGTTGTGTCCTTGTTCATGGAATCAATCGTAGCCATTAGCGCGCCCTCGTTGTTGATGGTTCTCTCTGTACGGAAAACCTCTTAACAAGCATAGAACACGGCGTCGCAAACTGCGTGCATCCGCATTTTCTTTTCTTCGCGATTTCACAATCTTAAAGGCGTTGTTTTACGGTTTAAACAGGATTTTATTCTGTAGAAAAATGAGGCGCAGCAGGAGATGGTAAACCGACGGGGGCAGTGCTGGCGCAGAACCCTGTGAGATAAGTCACCATAAATAAAGCGTATGTTGAATAATATTTTCATCTGAGTTATCAATTTGTAATCAGATGATTGTTCTTTAACGATTACGGAGCCGCTATGCGCGTCGTCATACTGGGAAGTGGGGTAGTTGGAGTCGCTAGCGCCTGGTACTTAAGCCAGGCAGGACATGAAGTGACGGTTATCGATCGTCAGCCGGGGCCGGCCGAAGAGACCAGCGCCGCTAACGCCGGGCAGATCTCTCCCGGCTACGCTGCGCCGTGGGCGGCGCCGGGAGTACCGTTGAAGGCGATTAAGTGGATGTTCCAGCGCCACGCGCCGCTGGCTATCGGGCTGGATGGCACTCCGTTCCAGCTGAAATGGATGTGGCAGATGCTGCGCAACTGCGACACTCGCCACTATATGGAAAACAAAGGGCGTATGGTGCGCCTGGCGGAGTACAGCCGCGACTGCCTGAAGGCGCTGCGCGAGAGCACCGGTATCCAGTATGAAGGCCGGCAGGGCGGCACGCTGCAGCTTTTCCGCACCGACAAGCAGTTCGAAAACGCGACCCGCGATATCGCGGTACTGCAGGAGGCGGGCGTGCCTTACCAGCTGCTGGAGGCAAACCGCCTGCTGGACGTTGAACCGGCGCTGGCGGAAGTGAGCCATAAACTGACGGGCGGTTTACGTTTACCTAATGATGAAACCGGCGACTGCCAGCTTTTCACCACGCGTCTGGCCCTGATGGCGGAACAGGCGGGCGTGACTTTCCGTTTTAATACACCGGTGGATGAACTGCTCTATGAAGGGGATCTCATCTCCGGCGTGAAGTGCGGCGCTGAAATCATCAAAGCCGACGCTTACGTGATGGCATTCGGATCATATTCGACGGCCATGCTGAAAGGGCTGGTGGATATTCCGGTCTACCCGCTGAAAGGCTATTCGCTAACGATTCCGATCGCGGAAGAAGACGGCGCGCCGGTTTCGACTATCCTTGATGAAACCTACAAAATCGCCATCACCCGTTTCGACAGGCGTATTCGCGTTGGCGGAATGGCGGAAATTGTTGGATTTAATAAAGAACTGCTGCAGCCGCGGCGTGAAACCCTGGAGATGGTGGTGCGCGATCTGTTCCCGCGCGGCGGCCACGTTGAACAGGCAACCTTCTGGACCGGACTGCGTCCGATGACCCCGGACGGTACGCCGGTGGTGGGCCGCACGGCGTATAAAAATCTGTGGCTCAACACCGGCCACGGCACGCTGGGATGGACCATGGCCTGCGGTTCAGGCCAGCTGATCAGCGATCTGATCTCCGGGCGTACGCCGGCGATCCCGTATGACGATCTTGCCGTCGCCCGCTACGGCCGCGGCTTTACGCCGGCCCGCGCTCAGCATCTGCATGGCGTTCACAATTAACAAGGAGCTTTCATGTCTCGTCCTGTAAAGGCCAGCATTGATATGTCAGCCTTACGCCAGAATCAACACATTGTTCGCCGCGCGGCGCCCGGCTCGCGCCTGTGGGCGGTGGTCAAAGCCAATGCTTATGGCCACGGCCTGGCAAGGGTCTGGAACGCGCTGAGCGCCGCGGACGGTTTCGCGATGCTCAATCTTGAAGAGGCGATCCTGCTGCGCGAGCTCGGCTGGAAAGGGCCGATACTGATGCTGGAAGGTTTCTTCCATGCCGATGAGCTGGCGCTGTTTGATAAATACCGATTGACTACCAGCGTGCACAGTAACTGGCAAATCAAGGCGCTGCAGCAGGCGAAGCTGCACGCCCCCCTCGATATTTACGTCAAGGTGAATAGCGGGATGAATCGGCTGGGTTTTATGCCGGACCGTTTGCACATCGTCTGGCAGCAGCTGCGAGCGCTCGGTAACGTCAGCGAAATGACGTTAATGTCGCATTTCGCCGAAGCGGAAAACCCGGACGGCATTGTCGAGCCGATGCGGCGCATTGAGCAGGCGGCGGAAGGGCTGGATTGCCCGCGCTCGCTGGCGAACTCGGCGGCAACCTTGTGGCATCCGGAGTCGCATTTTAACTGGGTGAGGCCGGGGATCGTGCTGTACGGCGCCTCGCCTTCCGGCCTGTGGCAGGACGTGGCCAACACCGGGCTGAAACCGGTGATGACGCTAAGCAGCGAAATTATTGCCGTACAGAACCTGAAAGCCGGTGAAGCGGTCGGCTACGGCGCAACCTGGCGCGCGGCGGAGGAGCGGCGTATCGGCATCGTTGCCTGCGGCTATGCTGATGGTTACCCGCGGCTGGCGCCGAGCGGTACGCCGGTGCTGGTTGACGGCGTACGCACCGTGACGGTCGGGCGCATCTCAATGGATATGCTGGCCGTGGATTTGACCCCATGCCCGCAGGCAGGGATCGGCGCGCCGGTTGAGCTGTGGGGCAAAGAGATCAAAATTGACGATGTCGCGGCCGCCTGCGGCACCGTCGGATATGAATTAATGTGCGCGCTCGCGCCGCGCGTACCGGTTGTGACGGTGTAACTTAGCCTGAGGCGGATCACTCCGCCTCATCTTCCGCCATCCGTACGCCAACCCGCAGTACGTGATCCTCTTCTTTTTCCGCCACCGTCCACACCATCCCGGCAAATTCCACCTGGTCGCCGACCACCGGGGCGGCGCCTAACAGGTGCTGTATGACGTCACCCAGAGACTGCTGGCGATCGCGAAACTCTTCTCCCCCGTCAATGCCGTAAATCTGCGCGACGTCGGCAAATCTGGCACTGGCATCGAGAATAAAATCACCGAAGAAGCGCTGATCCAGCGCCACCGGCGGCGACTGGCTGAACAGTTTACCCAGCGCGGGCAGGTCGCGCTCGCGGCCAATCACGCAGAGAATATCGCCTTCCAGCAGTCGGGTACTGCCGGTAGGGTGCAGGAGTACGTTGTCGCGAAACAGCGCGGCAATCCGCGTCTCCGGCGGCATATGCAGGTCGCGCAGCGCCGCGCCGACGCACCATTTTTCGGCGCTAAGCTGGTACACGAACTGCTCCCACGGGTTTTCCGGATGGATATCCAGCCCGACGCGGGAGATGGGCGAGCCGACCGGCGGCACCACCACTTTGGCTTTCTTCGCCGCCCAGGAGAGCGAGGTCCCCTGTAAAAGCAGCGAGACCAGCACCACGAAGAAGGCCACGTTAAAGAACAACCGCGCATTCTCCAGGCCCGCCATCATCGGGAAGACGGCGAGAATAATCGGCACCGCGCCGCGCAGGCCCACCCAGCTGATAAATATCCGCTCGCGCAGGTTGAAGCCGCGAAACGGCAGCAGACCGGCAAACACCGACAGCGGACGGGCGATAAAGATCATCCACATCGACAGAATGAGCGCCGGGATGGCGATAGGCCACAGGTCGGACGGGGTGACCAGCAGGCCGAGCACCAGGAACATGGCGATCTGCGCCAGCCACGCCAGGCCGTCGAAGTTTTGCAGGATACCGTGGCGGTTGCGAATCGGCCGGTTGCCGAGCAGGAATCCGCACAGGTAGACCGCGAGGATGCCGCTGCCGTCCAGCGAGGTGGTGGCGGCGAAAATCATGATCCCGCCGCTCAGCGCCAGCAGAGGATAAAGCCCGGCCGGCAGCACAATGCGATTAATCATCTGCAGCAGCAGATAGCCGCCGCCGAGGCCAATAGCGATACCCAACCCGAACTGCTGCACGATATGCACCGCGAACATCCAGCTCAGGCCGGTCTCGTGCTGCTGAATCATCTCGATAAGAGTAATGGTCAGGAACACCGCCATCGGGTCGTTGCTGCCGGATTCAATTTCCAGCGTCGAGCCGACGCGTTCGTTCAGCCCTTTACCGCCGAGGAGTGAGAACACCGCCGCGGCATCGGTTGAGCCGACGATAGCGCCGATCAGCAGCCCTTCAATCAGGTTGAGATGAAACAGCCAGGCCGCCATCAGTCCGGTCAGGGCCGAGGTGATCAACACCCCGACCGTGGCGAGCGAGAGGGCGGGCCACAGCGCCACGCGAAAAGAGCTGGCCTGAGTGCGCATCCCGCCGTCAAGCAGGATAACCGCCAGCGCCAGGTTGCTCACCATGTAGGCGAAAGGGTAGTTGTCAAACGGAATGCCGCCGATACCGTCAATGCCCGCCAGCATCCCAATCGCCAGGAAGATAACCAGAATCGGGATACCGAGGCGTGAGGAAAAGGAACTTAATAAAATACTACAGGTTACTAAAACAGAACCCAGGATAAACAGACTGATGACCGCAGCGGCGTCCAATGTTGACGTACTCCTTACCGGCGTGAAGATAAATTAAAAACTACACCATTTTAACAATCTGACGCCGATCGGGATATGCGTTAGAGGAATTTTTATTCCGCCAGAACCGGGTGGCCGCTGATGCTTAACGTGGTGATGGATGCGTTGTTGACCAGCAATGCTCTGGCGCCAAGCGGCAGGGTGACCGTACGCTGCTCGTGACCGAAATCCAGGCCGCTGATGACCGGAATGTTAAGCTGCTGGCGAAGGTAGTCGTATACCATCGGCAGATCGTATCCGGCATCGTAGTCGTTGGCGTCTGCGCCGGTAAAACTGCCGAGGATAATCGCCCGCTGGCGCGCGAGAATACCGCTGTTGAGCAGCTGTAATAGCATGCGTTCGACGCGGAACGGGTGTTCGTTAATATCTTCCACCACCAGAATTCCGTCGCTAATCTGCGGCATCCACGGAGTGCCGATAAGCGAAGCCAGCATCGCCAGGTTGCCGCCCCACAGCGTGCCGTCGGCGCGACAGTCCGGGCCTTCACCGTGCCATTCGAGCGTAAACGCCGGGTTGCGCAGCGCCTGCCAGAAATGGTGCTCGGTAAATTCGTTCAGCGTTTCAGCGCCGAAGTTTCCCGCCAGCATCGGCCCGCTAAAAGTGATTATGCTACCCTTTGCCAGCAGCCCCAGCTGGATGGCGGTGAAATCGCTGTGGCCGCAAATAAGCAGCGGATCCTGCTGCTGGCGCGCGATCAGCGCCTGCCAGTCAATCTGCGGCAGCAGGCGAGTCGCGCCGTAGCCGCCGCGTACCGCCAGCACGATGCGGTTTTTACCGGCGAGGGCGGCGAGCTGGTTGATATCGGCAAGGCGTTCATTCTCAGTTCCGGCAAAGCGCAGCGCCCGGCGGGGAATGACTTCCTGGTGCGTGACCTGGTGCCCGGCCTCCTGCAGACGCTGCACGCCGCGATACGCCGCCTCCTGGTTGATGCAGTAACCGGAAGGGGCGACGAGATAAAACTGAGACATGACAATTCCTTGCTAAGAATGAAAGGGTTATCATGCCGCCTGGAGCGTTTATTGTCATCTCCGTGCGGCAAACTTCAGCCAATAAGGATAGATGTGTGAAATTGAGATGGTGTGTTTTTTTATGTGTATTGTTGGCCGGTTGTAGTTCAAAACACGATTATCGTAACCCGCCGTGGAACCCGGAAGTCCCGGTTAAGCGGGCGATGCAGTGGATGCCAATCAGCGAAAAAGCCGGTGCGGCGTGGGGCGTCGATCCCCAGCTGATTACCGCCATCATCGCCATTGAGTCCGGCGGTAACCCGACGGTGGTCAGCAAATCCGGCGCGGTTGGCCTGATGCAGCTGAAGCCCTCGACCTCCGGTCGCGATGTTTACCGGCGGATGGGCTGGAGCGGAGATCCTTCGGTGAGCGAGCTGAAGAATCCCGAGCGCAATATTTCGATGGGGGCGGCCTACCTCAGCATCCTCGAAAACGGTCCGCTGGCGGGGATTAAAGACCCGCAGGTGATGCGCTATGCGGTGGTGGTGTCCTATGCCAACGGCGCGGGCGCGCTGCTGCGGACGTTCTCGTCCAATCGCCAGGATGCGATTGAAGAGATTAACGATATGGACGCCGATGATTTCTTTGAGCACGTGGTGAAAAAGCACCCGGCACCGCAGGCGCCGCGCTATATCTGGAAGCTGCAGAAGGCGCTGGACGCCATGTAAAGGGCGCTCCCCGCAGGCTCAGCTTGCCGGGGAGCCATCGGCCCGGCCGATTCTGGAACTGCAAATTGATAAAGACGCGCGGCGGCCCCCCGCCGCGCGGAGGTTTACGGCGCGACTTTTTTCTCCTCTACCGCAGCCGGCTGCTGAGCGGCAGGCTGCGCCGAGACGTCCGCCGCTTTGCCGTTGTCGTCATTCGCCGCCGGGCGCGCGGTGGGGACGGAGTCACACGGCTTCTCTTTCGGACACACCAGGTCCAGCATCTTCAGGGTGACGCCGTTGGTCCAGCCAAAGCCGTCCTGTAGCGGATACTCTCCGCCACCGCCGCCTGTTCCGGTCGAGCTGACATCATATTTTTCCACCAGCTTCTGTTCGCTGTTGTAGGTGTGCTGAACGTTGCTGAGGAACCGCCAGCTCACCTCCATTGCGATTTTCTGCTGGCCATACTTTTGCAGGCCTTCAGCGGCAACCCACTGCAGCGGCGCCCAGCCGTTCGGCGCATCCCACTGCTGGCCGCTATTGACGGTCGTGGTGGTCAGGCCGCCGGGCTTGAGCAGTCGCGCTTCGGTGGCGGCGGCGACCTTCGCGGCGCGTTCGCTGGAGGCGGCGTTGACGTACAGCGGGAACAGCGCCGCGGCGGTCAGCTGATTGCGCACCTTATGACTTTTCAGATCGTAATCGGCGTACCAGCCCTCTTTATCATTCCACAGATATTTCTCCAGCGCTTTCTGACGGGCGTTGGCTAATGCGTCATACTGCGCGGATTTAGCGCTATCCCCTGCCGCTTTACTGGCGCGGGCGATGGTTTTTTCCATGTGGAACATCAGCGAGTTCAGATCGACCGGAACAATCGAGGTGGTGCGGATGGTGCCGAGCTGCTGCGGGTTATCCATCCAGCGGGAGCTGAAGTCCCAGCCGGATGCCGCGGCGGAGCGCAGATCGCGGTAGATTTCAGTGGCCGGGCGGTTGGGATTGTTTTTGGCGGTTGTGACGTCGTCCAGCCAGGATTCCGGACGCGGCGTGTCGTTATCGTCCCAGTAGCGGTTGAGCAGGGCACCGTCGGCCATCCGCACCACGCGCTTACTGGCGCTGCCGGGCTCAAGCGCCTCAGCGCCATCCATCCAGTACTGGTACTCTTTCTCCATCTGCGGCAGCCATTTTTTGAGCGCCTCATCGCCCTCGTGCGTGGCCAGCAGTTCAACCATAAACGGGAAGAACGGCGGCTGCGAGCGGCTCAGATAGTAGGTGCGGTTGCCGTTGGGAATATGGCCCCAGGCGTCGATCTCCGCGGCGAAGTTGGTCACCATATCTTCAATTTTATCCCAGTGGCCGCTCTCAGCGAGACCGAGCATGGTGAAGTAGCTGTCCCAGTAATAGACTTCGCGAAAGCGTCCGCCGGGCACCACGTAGGGCTTTGGCAGCGGCAGCAGCGAATCCCATTTTTCGACGTCGACGGTACTGCGGGTCAGTACGGGCCATAATCCGTTGATATGCTGGCGCAGCGTTTGTCCTTTTGGCGGAACGTACTGGTCGTTTTCGCGAGGCAGGGTAAAGTTGAGTTCGACGAAGTGCCGCAAATCAAAGCTGGTCTGGCTTTTCTGCATACGATAATCGGCAAGGATCATCAGCGGGTCGCCGTTCGGAATGGCGTCAGCAAACGTTTTCTGGTCAGAAAAAAGTTTCGCGCTTTGCACATCGTTAAATAGCGGACCGAGCAGGATATCGGGTGATTGCGGGGTGGGACGGGTTTCTTCAGCCTGAGCCGTCAACGTCGCCAGGGCGACAAACGCGCCCCCTAGCGCCAGACGAAGAGCAAAAGGCAGGGTAGCGGGGCGACGGGAAACGGGACTCGTCATAGATTGTTCTCCTTATCATTGCAGACTATGTGCCACTGCATTCGGCCATCAGAAAACCTTAGACGAATATCCGCCGCTGCGCGTGTCCGAGGTAACATTTTACGCGAAAACAGAGTATTTACCGCCCACTGGCCGGCACCCAACCGGCACTATTGTGCTAAGCACAATATTATAATCTTAATCATATGAAACTGGCATGACGTTATTTACGTTATGAATGTTTTTGTGCAAATAAAAAACACCGTTCAATAGTGATGCCAGTAAATAGAAAACGGAACTGAAGTTTATCTGTGACAATAATGGTCATATTTATCGCCTTTTAAAAATTGCGCAAAGGATGAAAACCTGTGATCTGTCAGACAAAATTCCCGGGATTAATATGACTGAAGGCTGACAGGATCACATAAATTAAAAAACATAAATAATTAATTAAAAAACATAATGGCGCCTGCATAGCGGATAAGTAAAAAATGCAGACATTACAGAAACCGGTTTCATTTTGCATAAAGGAGTGGTGTATGTCTGCTGGCGACAAAATTTCTGTCAGAGAGAAAATAGGCTATAGCCTGGGGGACGCGGCCAGTCACATTGTATTTGACTCGTCCGTGGCTATTCTGGCTTATTTTTATACCGATATTTATGGCCTGCCGCCCGCCGTGATGGGGACGATGTTTTTGCTGGTCCGTCTGCTGGATGCGATTACCGATCCGATTATGGGCGCGATTGCTGACGCCACCTCAACCCGCAGGGGCCGTTTCCGCCCCTGGCTGCTGGCGATCTGCGTCCCCTTTGCGGTGAGCTGCGTGCTGGTGTATTCCATTCCCTCTTTCTCCGACTCCGGAAAAATTGCCTACGCCGTGGCGGCCTATATATTTATGACCCTGATGTATACGGCGATTAATATTCCTTACTGCTCGCTGGGCGCGGCGCTGACCTCCGATCCACGCGAAAGCCTCTCGCTGCAGTCCTGGCGTTTCGCTATCACCCCAATCGGCGGCGCGCTCGGTACCGCGTTTATTTTACCGCTGGCTGACTTTCTCTATCCCGGCGACCGCGCGACCGGCATTCAGGTCTCGATGGCCCTGTTTGGCGTTATCGGCTGCCTGATGTTTATCACCTGCTTCGCCACCACCAAAGAGCGCGTGCAGCCGATTAAAGAAGAGAATCTGAACGTAGCGCGGGACGTGAAAATACTTTTTCGTAACGATCAGTGGCGTATTCTTTCCGTTTACAATTTTATGATGCTGGTCGCCGTAGTAATTCGCGGTGGCGCCGTCGTCTACTATGTGAATAGCGTGCTGCATAAAGGCGCCGACGTGATAACGATATTCATGCTCGGCGGGATGTTTGCCTCCATGCTGGGTTCGGTACTGGCCAAGCCCTTCGGGACGCGTTTTTGTAAGGTCCGACTCTCTTTCTGGATTAACCTGCTCACCGCCGCGCTGGGCGTGGTCTGCTTTATCGTTCCGGTGCAATACTGGATTGCGGTGCTCGGCGTGCATATTCTGATTTCTATTATTCAGGGCGGCAACGGCGCGCTGCAGTGGTCGATGATTACCGACGTGAATAACTATGGCGAATGGAAAACCCAGCGGCGTATTACCGGTATGAACGTTGCGGCAAATATCTTTGTTATCAAGCTGGGCGTCGCCGTTGGCGGGGCGATCCTCGGCTGGATATTGGCCTATTACCATTACGCCGCTAACACCGCGGTGCAGCCAGCTTCAGCGGTGCAGGGCGTGGTGCTGTTGTTCACCCTGGTTCCTTCTGTTTTTTATGTTCTTACCGCCGTCTCTATTAAATTCTACGGCTTAACGGAAAAGAGAATGAACGGCATCGTCGATGATTTAAACCACGGAACCTTCGCTGAATCCTGATTATTCAACGCCGTATTTAAAGGGCTGTACAGACTATTTCTCTGGATAGCCCTGGTTTTACCCTGGATGAAACAAATAATAATGTAATTAGGGATGTTAATAATGAAAGTAAAGTATATAGCTCTGGTTATTAGTGGCCTGTTCTCCTCTGGCCTTTGGGCAGCGACAAATAATGCTCCTGCGGATATTGAAAAGCGTTTAGCGCAGCTGGAACAGCGCTTAATAAATGCTGAGCAACGGGCGGCCGATGCGGAAGCGAAAATTCAGACCTTAACCCGGCAGCAGGCCGCTGTGGCGAAAAGCGCACCAACCGTAAAAGTGGAATCCGCCGAGCCCGTCGCACCGGGCGCGGAGCCGACGACACTGACGCTGTCCGGCTACGGGGATATCAAATTTTATGGCGATGTGGAATTCAATATGGATGGCGCCAGCAGCAGCGGTAGCCTGACTTCGGTAAAAACCACGGCGAATAAAGATTGGGTGCCGGGCAATAACGAACGCTGGGATATTAATGGCCGCCTGCTGCTAGGTTTTGACGGTATGCGCAAAATGGATAACCGCAGCTTTGCCGGTTTTTCCGTCCAGCCGCTGGCTGACCTGAACGGCAAAATGAATCTTGATGATGCGGTATTCTTCTTTGGCCAGGAGAACGACTGGAAGGTGAAGGTCGGCCGTTTCGAAGCCTACGATATGTTCCCGCTGAATCAGGATACGTTCGTGGAATACTCCGGGAACACCGCCAACGATCTCTACAGCGACGGCTATGGCTATATCTACATGATGAAGGAAGGGCGCGGCCGCAGCAGCAGCGGCGGCAACTTCCTGATGAGCAAAACCCTTGATAACTGGTATTTCGAACTCAATACCCTGCTGGAAAACGGCAGCACGCTGTTCCAGGACCAGCAGTATCACGGTACTGAACTGGAAAATGAGAAAAATGTCGCCTATTTACGCCCGGTTATTGCGTGGAACAGCGGACGCTTCTCCACCGCCATCGCCATGGAGAGCAACGTGGTGAATAACGCCTATGGCTATCACGATGCGAAAGGGCGCTGGGTCGACCAGTCCAGCCGCACCGGCTATGGCTATACGATGACGTGGAACGGGCAAAAAACCGATCCGCTGGATGGCGTGGTGACCAACCTTAACGTCGCTTATATGGATGCCGAAGATGAAACCGACTTTACCGCGGGGGTGAACTCCCTGTGGCACGGTATTGAGCTGGGCTACATTTACGCGCATAACAAGATTGAAAGCTTTAATACCGCTAACTTTATCGCTAACTGCGACGATAACTGCTGGATCGCCGATCCGGGAAAATATGATATCCACACCATTCATGCGTCGTATCTGTTTCCGAACGTGATGAATATGAAGAACTTCAACATCTATCTGGGCGCCTACGCATCCTGGATTGAATCCCACCCGAACAACGGCGACGGCCAGGAAGACTCCCGCTACGGCGGCCGGCTGCGCTTCAAGTATTTCTTCTGAGCACAGCGGAGCCCGCATTTCGCGGGCTCTGTTCATTATGCTATTAAGCCTCCTGTCGGGGCATGAGTTAACAGGACAACACCATGTATGACAGTCAAGCGGGGACGCCGCTGGAAGGGTTTGCCGAATTTGCCGCCGCCGCCGCTGCCGAAGGCGCGGTGCTGTTGAGAAACGATGGCCAAATGTTGCCGCTCGCTCCCGAACGGCCGCTATCGTTATTTGGCCGAACGCAGATTGACTACTATCGCAGCGGTACCGGTTCCGGCGGGGCGGTTAACGTGGTGAGCAGCACAACCTTGCTGCAGGCGATGCGTGCGCGAAACGGGGTGAGGCTGAATACGCAGCTGGCCGGACTCTACGAACGCTGGGTTGAACAACACCCCTTCGACAACGGCGGAGGGGGCTGGGCAGCGGAACCCTGGTGCCAGCAGGAGATGCCGCTGAGCGATGAGCAGATTCGTCAGGCGCGCGCTTTCTCCAGCCAGGCAGTGATTGTTTTCGGGCGTACCGCGGGAGAGGATCGGGACAACGCCGACGTGGAAGGTGGCTATCGGCTCACCGCCGACGAAATGAACCTGCTGCATCAGGTCTGCGGCGAATTTGATGACGTGGCGGTGGTGCTGAATACCGCCGGGCTTATCGATCTCTCATGGGCTGACGATCCGCGGCTGCGTCAACGCATTCGTGCGCTGCTCTACGTCTGGCACGGCGGCGCCGACGGCGCTCAGGCGGCTACTTCGCTGCTCTATGGTGAGGTGACGCCATCCGGCAAGCTGGTAGGCAGCATCGCGATCTCTCTCGACGACCATCCGGCATCCCCCTGCTGGGGAGCGGAAGCGCAAAGCCTCTATCAGGAGGATATTTACGTCGGCTATCGCTACTTCGAAACCTTTTGTCCGCAGCGTCTGCAGTTCCCCTTTGGCTTTGGTCTCTCATACACCTCTTTCACCCTGCAATCGGCGCGGGCGGAGACCTTTGGCGACCTGATCAAGGCGACCGTCACCGTGACCAATCGCGGGGAGCGCTTCGCGGGCAAAGAAGTGGTGCAAATCTACCTCCAGGCGCCGCAGGGCGCGCTCGGCAAACCGGCCAAAGCGCTGGTGGCTTTTGCCAAAACTCGCCTGCTGCAACCGGGGGAAAGCGAAACCTTAACGTTATCGATCCCGCTGGAACGCTTTGCTTCTCTGGACGATAGCGGGGCGACCGGGCATCCACACTGTTATGTGATGGAGCCAGGGCTTTATCGTTTGCTGCTTGGTAACAGCGTGCGCGATCTACAGCCGCTGCCGGTTGACGGCGAGGCGGGGTACGCGCAGAAAACGCTGCGGATCCTCTCCTGCCATCAGCAGGTGCTGGCGCCGACGGTGCCTTTCGTACGTATAAAACCGGTCGCGGACGGCGATGATGGGCGCTATCAGATCGAGTGGGAGGACGTGCCGCGGCGGGAGATTAATCTGCGCGCGCGCATTGAGGAGCGTTTGCCAGAGGCTATCACCCTTACCGGTAACCAGGGACTGACCCTCAACGACGTGGCTGAAGGGCGTACCACGATGAATGCCTTTGTTGCTCAGCTGTCTGTTGAGGAGCTGGCCTGCCTGGTGCGCGGAGAAGGCATGTGTAGCCACAAAGTGACGCCCGGCGTCGCGTCGGCTTTTGGCGGCGTGGCCGACAGCCTGCTGGAAAAAGGTATTCCTCTGGCATCGACCGCCGACGGCCCATCCGGGATTCGCATGGATAACGGCGCAAAGGCCACTTTGCTTCCCAGCGGAACATTATTGGCCTCCAGCTGGGACCCGATCCTCGTGGAACGCTTATACGTGATGGAAGGCAAAGAGCTGCTGCGCAACGGTATCGACCTGCTGTTAGGGCCGGGGATGAACATCCAGCGCCATCCGCTGAACGGGCGTAATTTTGAGTACTTTTCCGAAGATCCGCTGCTCACGGGGATGATGGCGGCGGCGGTGGTTCGCGGCATTCGCAGCGGCGGCGGGATTGCCACCCTCAAGCACTTTGCCTGCAACAATCAGGAGTTCGCCAGAGCCAAAGCGGATTCGGTGGTGTCAGAGCGCGCGCTGCGTGAAATCTATCTCAAAGGTTTTGAGTATGCGGTGAAATCCGGCGGCGCAAATGCGGTAATGACCGCTTATAACCCGGTCAACGGCCACCATGCCGCATCCAACTACGATCTCACCACCACCGTACTGCGCGAGGAGTGGGGCTTTCGCGGGATCGTGATGACCGACTGGTGGGCAACGATGAACGATCCCATCGATGGCGGCGCGGCGAGCACTCACAACACCGCGGCGATGATCCGCGCGCAGAACGACCTTTATATGGTGGTCAATAATAACGGCGCGGAAGTTAATGCGGGGGGAGATAATACCCTGGCGGCGCTGGCGACAGGCGAGCTAACGCTCGGTGAGCTTCAGCGCTGCGCGATAAACATCCTCGACTTTATGCTGCAGACGCAGGTCTTTAAGCGCGGGGAGATGCCGCGGGCGGGGATTATTCGCCTGGCGGCGGATCCTGCGTGCGATGGGGCCTGTCCTGGCGCAATTAAAATCGCCGAGCAGTCGCGGCTGCGCTACGACGAGGAACTGGTGCTGAGCGTTGAGCGAACAGCGGTTTATGACGTGCTGGTGAGCGTTCACGCTAACGGTGCGCCGCTCGCACAAACCGCCTGCAACCTGCTGCTTAATGAACAATTTGTGGCGACGATCCAGACCAACGGTACGTTCGGTCGTGAGATTGTGCAGAAGCTGTGTCGGATTGAGCTACAGTCGGGGAAATATCGTGTAGGCTTTGATTTTATCAAGCCGGGTCTGGTGGTGGACTGGCTGGAACTCAAGCTCGTTAATGACTAATTTCCGTCTCAGGAGCCGCCGATGAACCGACGCCATTTTTTGTTTTTAAGCGCCGCCGCGCTGCTGGCGGACGGTCGTCTTCGCGCCGCTGAAAGCCAGCAAACGATCCGCCTGTGGCCTGGCGTGCCTCCCGGCGGCGGCGGACCGGACGGCCCCGTTCGCTTATCGGCACGCGGCGCGCTAAGCCATATCGCCCAGCCTGAACTGACGGTATGGCGTCCCGCAGCGCCACGCGGTCACGGCGTATTAATTGCTGCCGGCGGCGGCTATCGACGCATTGAAATGGCGAAGGAGGCCTGGCCCGCTGCGCGCTGGCTAACGATGCGCGGCTATACCGCGTACGTGCTGACCTATCGTCTTCCCGGGGAGGGGTGGCAAGCGGGCGGCCTTGCTCCGCTGCAGGACGCTCAGCGGGCGCTGCGCCTGATTCGTCAGCGGGAAGCCAAAGTCAGCCTTCTGGGGTTTTCCGCCGGCGGACATTTGTCGGGAATGGCTGCCTGTCGCGCCGATTTTGCCTCTTACCCGCCGATCGACGGCGTGGACGACACCCCGCCCCGGGCCGACGGCGCCGCGCTGATTTATCCGGTGATTTCCCTCGAACCTCCGTACACCCATACCGCCACCCATCGGCTCCTCGCCGGGCCTCACGCCGCGGAGGAGGTCGATCGCGCCTGGTCGGTACAAACCTGGGTCAGCGGGCGGACGCCGCCCTGTTTTCTGGTTCAGGCGGAGGACGATAATGTCTCCGATCCGCACAATACGTTGATAATGGCCGCCGCCTGCCGTCAGCATCAGGTCCCGGTCACCCTGTATCGTTACGCCAGCGGCGGTCACGGTTTTGCGCTGGGCCGGGCCGGTACGCCCAGCGTCGAGTGGCCCGAGCGCTACGCTGCGTGGCTCGCGGCGCGTTAGCATCGCGTGAATCGACTTGCCCCAAATTGGTGCGCTTTAAGCGAAAAACAGGCCATAAATAAGCAAAGCGTCTGATTGTTTTTTATTCAATTCAGCGTCATGGCATAACAGCGTAACGCCGCGCCGCCGCGCTGCGTTACCTGGCATAATTAATGCTTATCTCTTACCGGGATTACCTCAAAGTGAGTACAACCGGAGGAGACGGCCATGATAAAAATAACGCTTCCTGACGGGCATTATTATGATGAGATGCTTACCGCACAGGGAGAGCAGCGTCAGCACTATAACGCCTGGTGGCAATGGTTTCGCAGTACCGATCAATTCTCTATCCGGCAGAAGAAAGAGCAGGCGGAGCTGCTCTTTCACCGCATCGGCATCACCTTTAACGTCTACGGCGAGGATGAGGGCACCGAACGACTGATCCCTTTCGACAGCGTGCCGCGTATTATTCCCGCCGGCGAGTGGCAGCGGATTGACCGCGGCATCCGCCAGCGGGTGAAAGCGCTCAACGCTTTTCTTTACGATATCTACCACGATCAAAATATCCTTCGCGCGGGGCTGATCCCGGCCGAACAGGTACTGGCGAACGAACAGTATCAACCCTGTATGCAGGGGATAAATTTACCCAATAACACCTACGCCCATATCACCGGAGTCGATATGGTGCGCAACAGCGACGGCCAGTATTACGTGCTGGAGGATAATCTGCGCACCCCCTCCGGCGTCTCCTACATGCTGGAAAACCGCAAAATGATGATGCGGCTGTATCCCGAAATGTTCGAACAGCACCATATTGCGCCGGTAGAACGCTACCCCAGCTATCTGCTGCAAACGCTGCGCGAAAGCTCGCCGGTGGACGATCCGTGCGTGGTGGTGATGACCCCGGGGCGGTTTAACAGCGCCTATTTTGAACACAGCTTTTTGGCCCAGCAGATGGGCGTTGAGCTGGTGGAAAGCGCGGATCTGTTTATTAAAACCGGGGCGGTGTACATGCGCACCACCGAAGGACCGCGGCGCGTGGACGTCATTTACCGGCGTATCGACGACGCATACCTTGACCCGCTGGCCTTCCGCGCCGACTCCATGCTAGGCGTTCCGGGGCTGCTGTCTGTGTATCGCGCCGGGGGCGTGGTGCTGGCCAACGCCATCGGTACCGGCGTCGCCGACGATAAATCGATCTACCCCTTCGTACCGGAGATGATCCGCTTCTATCTGGGCGAGCAACCGATCCTGAGCAATATTCCCACCTGGCAGTGCCGTAAGGCGGAAGATCTCAGCTACGTGCTGAGCAATCTTGAACTGATGGTCGTGAAAGAGGTTCACGGCGCGGGCGGCTACGGCATGCTGGTTGGCCCGCGCTCGACCAAAGAGGAGCGCGATGCGTTTCGCCAGCGTCTGCTGGCGAATCCGGCCAACTATATCGCCCAGGACACCCTGGCGCTGTCGACCTGCCCAACCTTTGTCGACGAGGGGCTGGCGCCCCGCCATATCGATTTACGTCCCTTCGTCCTTTCCGGCCAGGAGATCCGCCTGGTTCCCGGCGGGCTGACGCGGGTGGCGCTAACCGAAGGCTCGCTGGTGGTGAACTCGTCGCAGGGCGGCGGCACCAAGGATACCTGGGTGATGGAGGATGATGAATCATGTTAAGCCGCACAGCGAGTGAACTCTTCTGGATGGCGCGCTACCTTGAGCGCGCGGAAAGCTATGCCCGGGTGCTGGACGTGACCTGGAAGCTGTCGATGATCCCCCGTCACAGCCAGCAGTCGCGGGATTTAGCCTTGCCGCTGAATCTGTCGCTGACCCATGAGCTGTTTCAGGCGCGGCACGCGCGTTTCACTATGAGCAACCTGCTTAATTTTTTCGCGCTCGACGGCAACAACCCGTACAGCATTTTCAGCTGCGTCGAGATGGCGTGGAACAACGCCCATGCGGTGCGCGGCAGCCTGTCGGCGGAGGTGTGGGAAAGCATCAACGCCACGCGCATTGAGCTGCGAAAGCTGCGCCAGCAGGGGATCGGCGAGCTGGGCAACGACGCTTTCTTTGAGTGGGTAAAAGAGCGGGTACATCTGTTTCGCGGGGCGATCCTCGGCACGCTGCTGCGTAACGACGCCCTGAGCTTTATCGGGATCGGGACGCTGATCGAGCGGGCATCCGCCACCGCGCAGCTGCTGTTGATTAAGGATCAGCAGCTGAACAGCGATCCCGATCCGGTACGCGAGTACTACCGGCTGGATACGCTACTTAATGCGGTCAGCGCCCGCGAGGCGTACAACAGCATTTACCGCCAGCCGGTCAGCCGCGAAACGGTGATGGAGCTGCTGATCCTGCGCAACGATGTGCCGAGATCGCTGAGAGCGAGTATTTCCGACCTCGTCGGGCAGCTGGAACAGATTGCCAACGACCGCTCGCACTTGCCGCTGCGGCTGGCGCACCAGCTCAACGTCGACCTGCGTTTCAGCACCCGCGACGATCTGGCGCAGGCCGATTTACAGGTCACCCTTAATGCACTACTGGCGCGGATTAACGCGCTTTCCGACAGCATCAGACAAACCTATCTGGAGGCGTTATGAAACTGGTTATCGATCACCTGACCCGCTACGGCTACGATGAAGAAGTGAAGTTTTCGACCCAGTATCTGCGCCTGACGCCGCGCAGCAGCGGTCGGCAGAAGATCACCGCCTGGACATTAACCCTGCCGGACGGTTCCGCCGTCGCCACCACCGACGCCTGGGGCAACGTGCTGCACGTGCTGACGCTGGATAATCCGCATAAAGAGATTACCATCCGCGCCAGCGGGATCGTCGATATCGCCGAAGAGGGGGACGACATCGGCGCGGAGCCGCAGGAGCTGCTGTCGCCGCTGGTTTTCTTGCGCTGTACGCCGCTCACCCGCGCTGACGGCCCGATCCGCGAATTCGCCCAGCGCTGGTATCAGCCGGAGGCGCAGGAGGAGAGCCTGAACCGGTTAATGGCCGATCTGCTGCTGAGAATGCCCTATTCGCCGGGCGCCACCCAGGTGCAGGACTCCGCCGCCGATGCCTTTGCGCGCGCGAAAGGGGTTTGCCAGGATCACACCCACGTGTTTCTCGCCTGCTGCCGGGCGCTGGAGATCCCGGCGCGCTACGTCAGCGGCTACGTTTACAGCGATAACGCCGAGCACGTCGCCATGCACGCCTGGGCCGAAGTGTGGCTCAACGAGCGCTGGCAGTCGTTTGATATCACCAATAACACGCGCAGCCTGAATCAACATTTGCGGCTGGCGACCGGGCTGGACTATCTTGATGCGTGCCCGGTACGCGGCACCCGCCTCGGCGGCGGGGGGGAAATCATGTTAACTAACGCTGAAGTGCGCGAGCATTCGCAGCAGGCGCAGCAGCAATAACGGCAGGAACAAAAAACGATGACCTACTGTGTGGCCATGTGTTTGTCAGATGGACTGGTATTTGCCTCAGACTCCCGCACCAACGCGGGAGTGGACCATATTGCAACGTTTAAAAAACTGCACGTTTTCCATCAGGATGGCGAACGGGTCATGGTCCTGCAGTCGGCGGGCAACCTGGCCACCACTCAGAGCGTGATTAGCCTGCTCAGCGCCCGCATTCGCACCCAGCAGGAGCCTAACCTGATGCAGGTGACCTCGCTATACGACGCGGCGATGCTGATCGGCAAAACCTTACAGGAGGTGATTCAGCGCGACAGCAGCAATCAGCAGAACTGCGGCAATACCAACTTCAACTGCAACCTGCTGCTCGGCGGGCAGATCGCCGGCGAAACGCACCGGCTGTTTCATATCTATCCGGAAGGCAACTTTATTGAAGCCACGCGCGACACGCCCTATTTCCAGATTGGCGAGAGCAAATACGGCAAGCCGATTATCGACCGGGTTCTGACCATCGATACTCCCCTGGAGCAGGCGATGTGCTGCGCGCTGATTTCGATCGACTCCACCCTGCGCAGCAATCTTTCGGTGGGGCTGCCGCTGGACACCCTGCTGTACCGCAGCGGTAGCCTTAGCAGCGCCGAACAGCATCGGATCACCGAAAACGATCCCTATTTCAATACCATTCGCAAAGCGTGGTCCGAAGGGCTGCAGAACACCTTTCTGAAGCTGCCGCCGTTCACGCCGGGCGGCCACCATCAGGCGGAAAAATAACGCCCCGGCGTCATGCCGGTCATGGTGCGGAAGAAGTAGATAAAGGCGCTATCGCTGGCGAAGTCGAGCGCCTGCGCCGTATCGGTAATCCGCTCCCCGGTTGCCAGCATCTCGACCGCTTTCATTAATCGCCACTGTTGACGCCACTGCTGGTAGGACATCCCGGTATCGCGGCGAAACAGTCGGCTGATGGTTTTTTCGCTGGCGCCGCAGCGGGCAGCGAGCGTCCCAAGCGGCGGCGGCAGCGCGTCGCCGCAAACCATCGCCAGCCGTTTATCCTGCGGCAGCGCGAGCATCATCGGCTCCCGCGCGGCGGCGCGAATTTCCGCCTGGCACAGGGCGGCGAGATGCCGTGCCGGCTCGGCCTCCCAGTCGGTATCCCAGGGGCTGGCGCTGATGCGCTCTAATAGTTCGCGCAGCAGCGGCACCACGTTGAGTATCGCCGACTGCGTTGGCAACTGAGGGTAACGCTGCGGCTGAAACCAGACGGAACGATAGTCGACAATGTTTTTCATCTCCGCGCGATGGCTGACTTCAGCGGGGATCCACGCCGCGCGCCCCGGCGGCAGCAGGCACAGCAGGGCGCCATCGTCGAGCGTTAAACGCACGCATCCCTGACGGGTAAACAGGATCTGCGCCATCTTATGCCGGTGGCTGCCGGAGTCGTGGTTACCGAGCGCCGACTGCACGCCAATCAGGCTACTTTTCAACGCATCCGGATCGAATGCCGCGTCAGCGTCAAGCCAGGCCATAATGTCTGATTTCCGATATTTAAAGTCATTATGTTTATAATGTTCGATAAACGGCTTCCCTACAATAGCGCCTCTTGTTAATCAGGAGGTGGATATGTTGGGACGTGCCGCGCTGGTGCTGGTGACCGCGCTACTGATGTTTCCGCAAATAGCGGAAACGATTTATAGCCCGGCGCTGACCGATATCAGCGCCCGTTTTTCCGTGAGCGCGCCGCAGGCGGCGCTAACCCTTTCCGTGTACTTTATCGGTTTTGCCGTCGGCGTTTTGCTGTGGGGCGGATTCAGCGATCGCTACGGCCGGCGTCCGGCCCTGCTGGCGGGGTTAGGGGTTTACGCATTGGGATGCCTGATGGCGCTGTGGGCGACGGATTTTTCGCTGCTGCTGGCGGCGCGGATCGTCACGGCCGCTGGCGCGGCAACCGGTTCAGTGGTGACGCAGACGGTCCTGCGGGACTGCTATCGCGGGCGGCAGCTGGCGGGAATTTTTTCGTTTATCGGCCTGGCGCTGGCGGTGAGCCCGGCCGTCGGGGTCTATATCGGCGGCGGGTTGACCGCCCTCTGGGGGATGCGCGGCGTATTCAGCGCGCTGGCGCTTTTGGCCGCCGCGCTTCTGCTGGGCTGCCTGGCATTGATGCCGGAAACGCGTCCGCAAAACCTCAGGAGAGGGCCGTTTCTTCACGTGCTGCGGCGGATGGTGGGCGATACGCGTATCGCCCTGGCGGCAATCCTGGTGGCGGCATTTAACGTCAGCCTGTTCAGCTACTACAGCCTGGCCCCGTTTCTGTTCGCCCGATTCGATCTTGATGCCCTGACGTTTGGCTACAGCGGCATGGCGCTTGCCGCGGGTTCGCTGCTCGGCGCGCTGCTTAACCACCGGCTGCTGCGTCGGAATGTCTCGCTAGGGCGGATTCTCGCCATCGCCTGCATTCTGCACTTAGCCGGCGGCGTCGCGGTGTACGTGCTGCGGGAATCAATCTGGTTTGTGGCGCCGGTTGCGCTGGTCACCCTTGCCTGGGCCATGGCGATCCCGCTGGTGCTGGGGTCGGCGCTGAGCGCCTACGGCGACTGCCGGGGCACCGCCGGCGCCTTTTTCGGCCTGTTTTATTATGTCCTGATTGGCGCCGGTCTGCTGGCGGCCGGGTGGGGGCAATCGCTGGGGGCGTCGCTGCTGGCGTGCGCGGGCGTGAGCATGCTCGCCGGGTGGCGATATATCATCGTGCTCAACGAGGGCTAAGGTGATTTTCTGGCAAAGCTAAGCGATTTAAATTCTTTGTTATTTAACGCGTTATCTCACATCTTCGGAGGATCAAACGATAACGCGAAAAGGCAGTGGCAGGAATGGCAAAAAGCAGGTCGGTCTATCTGCATCCGCAGCAGCGCGAGCGGATTCATCAGTTTTCCCGTAGCTGGCTGTGGCGCAGCGAGCTGCCCACCTGGCTACTGATCGTTGCCGTCTACGGCGGCTGGTTTGCCTCGCTGGCCTGGTGGCGCGAGCTGGGCATTTTCCCCGCCACGCTGCTGCTCATCTGGTTCACCGCCTGGTATATGTCATTGCAGCATGAGCTTATTCACGGTCACCCCACGTCGCGACCATGGTTTAACCAGCTGCTGGGGACCCTGCCGCTGGCGGTCTGGTATCCCTACGGGCTGTACCGCGATTCGCACCTGGCGCACCATCATCATCATTTGCTGACGCAGCCGGTTGACGATCCGGAATCCTACTATTTTACGCCGCAGAGCTGGCAGCGTTTTGCCCCCTGGCAGCGTAGCCTTATTCATCTGCGCAATACGTTTATCGGCAGGCTGCTGGTGGCGCCGCTGCTGGATATTGCCCAGACGCTCGGCAGCGCGCTGGCGGCATTTCGACACCGGCGGGTGAACACAATAGCGATGTGGCTGGTTCACGGCCTGCTGCTGGCGGCGCTGTTCGCGTGGATGAATCACCTCGGCTTTTCGCCGCTTTACTTCGTGCTGGCTATCAGCTACCCGGCGCTGGCGCTGACCAAAGTGCGCTCTTTCCTTGAACACCGCGCCGCGGACGATCCGCTGGCCCGTTCGGTGATTAACGAGGCGGGGCTGGTCTGGCGGGTGCTGTTCCTCAATCTCAACTACCATTCAGTGCATCACGATTTGCCGGGGGTACCGTGGTACGGGCTGCGAAAAATCTATCTGCATAATCAGGCGGAGTATCAGCGGCGCAACGCCGGGTTTGTGGTGCGCGGCTACGGTGAATGGCTGCGGCATTTTTTTGCCAGACCGGTGGCGGTGAATGCCCATCCCGGGTTCAACCAGCAGGGTAAGGCGGATGAAGAGCATGAGTGAAAGGCTGGCGTTTCCGATGTACGCGGTGAATGACGAGGATACTCAGGCGCTCTGGCGGGCGGTGCGGCAGCTGCTGGCGGCCCGCGGCGTGGTGGAGGAGGATACGCTGTCGTATCAGGTACCTGAGGATCTGCTGACGCACTGGCGCCATCCGGCGCTGCTGTTGAGCCAGACCTGCGGTTATCCGCTGATGACGCGGCTGCCGGCAGTGCAAACGGTCGGCTGTTTTCACTATTCCGCGCCCGGATGCGAAGGGCGGAACTACCGCAGCCTGCTGGCGGTACGTGAGGTGGACGGTGGTCAGACGCTGGCGGATTTTCGCGGGCGTCGGGTAGCGTGCAATTCGCCGGATTCCCAGTCCGGCTATAACGTGCTGTTAAAAATGGTCGCGCCGCTGTCGCGCGATGGGCGCTTCTTCTCGGCGGTCGCGTTTAGCGGCAGCCATCGCCAGTCGCTGCGTGAGCTTCAGCAGGGAACGGCGGATATTGCCGCCATTGATTGCGTGACCTGGGCGCTGCTGCAGCGTCATCAGCCGGAGGCGCTGGCGGGGCTGGCGGTGATTGCGCGCAGCCCGCTCGCCCCGGGTCTGCCGCTGATTACGTCGGCGACGACGTCCGCGGCGACGCTGGGGCTGCTGAGAGAGGCGTTGCAGCAGCTGGTGAGCGATGAACGCTACCGGCCGCTTTGCGAAGCGCTGTTTATCTGCGGCTACAGCGATATGCGGCGCGCGGACTATCAGCCGCTGCTGGCGTGGCGTGATGAGGCGGCGGCCAGGGGCGTCGTGCGGCTGTAGGCGGCAATTTCCCCGGGCCGCGGCGCAAGCGCCTTGCCCGGGCTACCCGATCGCAGGCGGTTGTGAACCTGTAGCCCGGCTAAGCGCAGCGCAAGCCGGGGAGAAACCGCACCGAGGTTTCAGACACAGCACCTTCCCCGGAGGCGGCGCGTTGCGCCTGTCCGGGCTACCGATCCGCAGACGGTTGTGAA